>JADZCV010000023.1 GCA_020851375.1 Nitrospirota bacterium
ATATTTTTTTTTAATAGTTACTATCATATGCTAACACCTGAGACATCTTCCCTGACGCGGACATGCTGACTGGCGCGTGAGGAAATTCCCTATAATCGCGCGCTTCTCAGCATCCATTATTTCACTATACAGGCAGTCCCTCAGGTCATTGCATGCACTGAATGATACTGGCAATTCCAGCCTGTTTGCCTTTAATAATGCCTGATCGGATAAAATAGTACATGCTGCCATGTCTGCAACTATCCTGCCTCCGCTTAATAAAAGGCAACGGTCGCAAACCTCAAGCGCTATATCCAGGTCATGGGTACACAAAATAATTGTCTTGTCCGAAAAATTAAGCCATTCTATAAGTCTCCGGCGGCTTGATGGATCCATATTGGTAGACGGCTCGTCAAAGACAAGTATCTCCGGTTGATATGAAAGCACTGTGGCCATGGCCAGACGCTTTCTTTCTCCAAAGGATAGGTGAAATGATGATCGTCCCTCGAAACCGGACAAACCCATTAGTCTAAGGGCATCGTTTACACGAACAGATATTTCATCTTTAGGAAGTCCAAGATTCTCCGGTCCAAAGGCAACGTCCTCGTAAACAGTGGGACAGAACAACTGGTCATCAGGATCCTGAAAAACCATCCCTACTTTTCTGCGGACTGCTTTAAGATTGTGTCTGTTAACAGCCATGCTGTCAACAGACACGAGACCGTCTGTAGGCATCAGGATGCCATTAAAAAGGCTCATGAGGGTTGACTTCCCTGCGCCATTAGGGCCGATGATGGCTACCTTCTCGCCATAGCCAATCCTGAACGAGACGTCTTTAAGCACCTCATGACCGTCAGGATAATTGAAATACACGTTTCTGACATCAATGGCTGTCTGGTTCATCCGATAATCTCCGTTATTTACCACAAAGACACAAAGGACACAAAGAATTATATTTCAGATACATCATCCAAAAATGCTCCTACGAACCTGTCATTCCCACGGAACCTGTCCCCGCAGGATTCAAGCGGGGAGTGGGAATCCAGAATCAAGCCATCGGTCAGGATTCCCTCTTGCGCGGGAATGACATTTTCGTGAACCTTTGTGAGCCCTGAGCCGTGAGCGTGCCGAACAGTCGAAGGGCTCATGACTGTTCACCTGAAAATGTCCTCTGATTACTGTCTGGAATCTTAAAATACCTGTGATGGATTTTTGAGTCTACTCACGGTTGCCAATGATTGCCTGCCTTTGTGAGTATTTTTACAGAGGCGGGTTTACGTATCTCTGATTAACAATATCCTGCTGGAGTTTGCGATTACCCCGAGGCTGTTTACTACATGCAGGACACCGCCCATGAAGGGTGAGATAATACCAAATGAACCCAGGCCTATCCCAAGGGCATTTATAACCATGGAATAGACATAGTTCTGTTTGATGATGGACATGGTACTAAGGCTTAATTCACGGACTGCCGGAAGACGGGTCAGATCGTTTGACTTAAGGGCTATGTCCGCAGCTTCTACTGCAACATCAGAGCCGCCCGCACCCATGGCAATCCCGAGGTCTGATTTGGCAAGGGCCAGGGCGTCGTTAACCCCGTCGCCAACCATGGCAACAACCCTTCCCTCAGCCCGTAATTTCTCAATCATCCTGCCCTTGTCTTCAGGCAGCATGTCATAGTAATAATCGCGTATCCCAAGCTGCCTGCTTACGGCATCTGCAGTCTTCTGATGATCACCTGTCAGGAGGAAAACACTCATCCCTGACTGCTGAAGCCCGTAAATCACGGACAGGGCCTCTTTCCTGGGCCTGTCCACTACTCCAATAAGTCCCACAAGCTCTGCATCAACTGCTACAAAGAGAAGGGTCTCTCCAGCTCCCCGCATTCTGGTTGCCTCTCCATCAATCCCGTCAACAGCAATGTTATGCTGTCTCATCAGTCTTTCACTGCCTACAAGGATGCGCCGCCTGTCCGTCAGTTCAGCAACAACGCCGCTGCCGGCAATAGTCTCAAATTGAACGGCATCAATCACCTTTACCCCCCTGAGTTCAGCTCCCTCAAGAAGGGCGCGTGCAAGGGGATGAGGACTCCTCGCCTCTGCAGATGCGGCGAGGGCAACTATGTCATCCGGTGAATATCTGTCATGCCTTTGAAGGATTGAGACTACAACAGGCCTTCCTTCCGTAATAGTCCCTGTCTTGTCAAGACATATCGTATCAATCCTGCTTGCCTGTTCTATGAATATACCGCCTTTGACCAGCATGTTGCGTTTTGCTGCATTTCCGACCGCAGCGGAAATGGCTGTTGGCGTCGCAATGGCAGCAGCGCATGGACATGCAGTAACCAGTACAGTAAATGCCCTGTAGAAGTTCCTTGTGACAGCAAAAACAAGTATTGACAGAAGAAATGCGGACGGGACAAACCATGTGGCAAACCTGTCGGATATGCTCTCAATAGGCGCACGCGTCTCAAGAGATTCCTCAACCATGTGAAGCACACGCGACAGATATGTATCGTCGCCAACTTTGGTCGCTTTTATATAAATAGTCCCGCTCGTCACTATTGTGCCGGCAAAGGCCGGATCTCCCTTTGCCTTCCCGACAGGAATTGACTCCCCTGTGATAGGCGACTGATTGACCGCAGCCTCTCCCCCTATAACTTCTCCATCAACAAGGATCTTCTCGCTGCCGTGCGCAACAACTATATCATCCGTTCGCACCTCTTCAAGGAGGACCCGAACAGGAATCCCGTTTTTTAAAACCCAGGCGCGCTCTTCCCCGACATCAAGCAGATTTCTTATTGCCCGTCGGGACTTCTCTGCGGTATAGTCCTCAAGGAAGGTGCCGCAGTTCATCAACCAGACCACCTCGAGGGCGACAAGCCCTTCTCCCATAAAGATTGCAATTACAGAGGCAATGCTGACCATCAGGTCAAGACTTATCCGCTTGTTCTCAACAACATCTTCCAGCCCTTCACGGAAGACAGGGATTCCTGTAAACACGGCTGCTACTGATGCAACAAGCGTAGCAGGAATGCTCCCGAAAAACGGAAACCATCGCGATAGAAATCTCTGGAAGACGAGCAGCCCAAGAATGGAACCGGCAACAGCTATCCCGGTAAACTGTCTGCGTAAAGAGTGGGCGTCCGAAGGTTCAGCATGACATGTCCTGACTGCTGAAAGCTGACGGGCGCCCCGCTTAATCCCGTTCATCTGGTACAGGACATAAAGGATCTTTGCAAGGGATAGACGTGACGGGTCATAGACTATGAGCAATGTCCCTGTAATATGATTGCCCTTTACTTCAGATACACCCCTGAGCTTTCGGTATTCCTGCTCATAATGGATTTTAAGATCATCAGAGCCATGAAGGACAGGCATGAAGAAACGTACACGCCCGGGTATCATATGACGAATACGGTATTTCGGGCGACTATAAGGCAAGCTGATGTTTATGTTTTTTTTCCGGTTCAGTATCATGAAGGTTTCATCTGCCTGTTCAGGAGTACAAACGTCCTGAATGACCACCAGTACGATAGATACCATGGGATAGCAGGAACAGGCCCAAGCCTGACAAGCTTAGAGGTGCCATAGGCCATAAGGGCTACTGGCAAAAGATAGCGAAAATCCATATAACCGTTTGTCACGCGTAAAAGCCCTGCATTAAGATCCCGGAATGGTTCCTCAACAACCCTGGCAAGGTGCTGGATCTCCAAACCTTTAGACACAGACGAACCTGAAGGTTGTGGTTTTACTTCTTCAGGGTCCAGGGACAGCCCTGACTTATCAGACAGATGGAATAAAATGTCCTTTTCATTAATCAGGGCAACATCGAAATTGACAAGAATACTTCCGGTTATAGGATTGGTTTCCACATTGATGATGCCGGACAAACCTCCAAGTTCCTGCGCCGTCTCCCGCAGCGTTTTCTCATTACCCCGCAGTTCCTCTGCCCTCACCCTGAGTCGCCCCTGAAGCGTGTTATGAACTACGCGAAGTCCCATCAACCCTTTCCTTCTCTCGCGGCAACTTCAGCGATGAGATCCTCGAGACGCTCTTTTTCCGCAATCAATTCTTCGAGACCCTTTCCTTCAGCAGTCCCGCCTTTTCTTACAGCGCCGGCAATCCGGGGCTGGCCCTGCTTTATCAGAGAGACTACGATTCCGGCAGCCATGGCTCCCAGGAAAAAGGTAGACAGCCCGCTCAGCAAACCCCCGCTGCCGGCCCCGGCCCCTGCTCCTGCTCCCAGAAAACGTCTTCCAAATTGATGCAATGGATGTGGTGGTATCATATAATCCTCCTGTGTCTTTTGATGCTCTCGCTGTTTGGAACAGAATTAAATTCCGTCCCCGATTTATGCCCTTTTGGCAGCCCTTTTAACTTTTGGTTTTACCTCTTCAGCAGGTGGAGCTTCTGCAGTACCCTTCTCCGCCTCATACTGTGAGCGCGCCTCTGCCATAAGATCAGCAAAGGACTCCTTGCCTTCCGCGCCGGCGACTTTCATCTGATCTGCAACAGCCAAACCGGTTTTCATAGCCTGAATAGCTACCGGCCGCAGCGACTTCATAATCTGAGGCAAAAACTCATATGCGACTACTACTCCAACACCAAGCCAGAATGCACGTCTTAAGAAAAACATTTTTCACCCCTCCCTTCCTTGTTACTCCTCAATAATCATATCAAGCGCCTTCGCAATCCTCTCCTCGATCATGTTGCGGAATGGATACCATATTACGGGAATTTCACCCATTACGACAATTCCCTTCGGTACCAGGACTACCTCGGCCTTGAAGCGTTTCCCAAGGACAGACATCTTGTTGCGATGCTCGTTCCACGTATAACTGACAACATGGTCAAATGGTTTTACAACCTCCAACAGGTGCAGCAAATATCGTTCAATACAGGAAACCAATTCGTCCTGGGCCTTTTTTGATTCCCGAAAGACTACTAATTTAGACATATCGTATCGTAAAAAAATTATAAGAAAATCCCGGAGAAACGTCTACCCAACTTTGCCAATGCCTGCCTACTCCTGCAACGCATTAACCTTCATTTCCTTAACAAGCTGTTCAACGGATTTATTAAACACCCGAAGGCTTCCCTTTCCTATCTTGGTAGCCTCCAGCTTACCTTCTTTAACCCACCTGTAGATCGTCCACCTGCTGACATTCAGCATAAAAGCGGCCTCATCAGGACGCAGAAGTTCCTTACTCATTAGACTTCCTCCTCCTGCCCTTGTGATGAAAATTTCTATTTTTAAGATATCGCCAGGCCATAAAGGCGGAAATCGCAAGAGGAAGGTGCCCCCCGGCTCCTCCTGCACCACCGGCCATGACCCCATGTTTCAAAAGGTCCAACAGGATAAAATGGTTATGATGAAATATGCCCCGCCCCCACTTGCCTTCTCTCCTTTTGATATGCACAGGAGGAGGGCACTTGGGCATCTCCTCAGCGCTCTCAGGAAAAGGACAATGGTGAATGGCCTCAACAAGGGAATCCCTGGAAAGAACCCTGCGATTGAAGTAAATTATAACAGTCCCGGCATGCACACATACTTTATAGTGATAAATACCTCGCAGTTCCGACAGCATCGTCTTGAGTGCGGAACTATTTTTGATACTCCATTTTATCTGCGGAACACTGAATCTAACACGCCCTTTGATCTCATGAATCGTTGAAATTTCTGTAACACATCCCATAGCGTTTCCCTCCTTATATATAACAGAATGAAAAACAAAAAAGACCATAAAGGTCAGGGCAATATGCCCTTAAGAAACCTCCATGGTCTCAAAGTGTCAAAAATAAAAAAAGGCCATGAATGCCGCCCGCTTCCTGCGGGCTGTTGACCTTCATGGCCTTGATTATTTCTTGTCGCTTAAGTCTTTTTACTGTTATTACTTAAACTACTAAAGAGGTTCGCCTCTTCGTTATTGATTATTATTAACACGACACTACTGAATCTGTCAATACAATTTTGGGGTCAAACAGTAATAGTATAGCAGAAAATACCAGCCTAAAACTGAAATTATGTCACATCTGTTAGCAATGATAGGCATACGTCATTAGCTATGCACTTCTTTATTAACCCGGCCTTCGCTGACATTCCTGGACTCGTTCACCTTTTCAAGAATTATCTTATGCTCAAGCAACCGGATTCTAAGGACCCTTGCATTAAGAAACCTCTGCTCTCCTGACAGACCTGTCAGGCATAATCTCCCGCTCTCCAACGGACGTATCTCTGCAACACCATCCATATATAGCTCCTCCCTGCCATCGCTGAACACATAGGCGCTCACCTCACACATGGCACGCCTCCTTTCGTGTATTGCCTTCATACAGATCATTCTGTCTATTCTGTCACACATGAAATAATCCTCCTCTGTTTTGCCCTTGTCTCAATAAAATAAGAAGGCCATGCAGGCCCGATCCATCGGGTTTAGGCCTACATGGCCTTCTTTACAAGATACAAAAGCTCAGAAGACTGAGATTTTATATAACGCCTGTCCGGTCGGCTTCATTCTGAAGCCAGCCCCCTTCATGAGGGCCTTGCGAACAACTTCCGTTACCCTTAAAGATACCGGCTGTCTTGTCCGGAGTCAACCAACCTTTGCCGCTCCATACATCCGTCTGTGACGGTTTAAGTGTTAAGACACCCTTCTTCTCCATCCTATGACTACCAGCGTGATCAGAATAAGAAAGCCGGTCAGGAACAGATAAGGGACCGGTTTTGGGGCAGCCGCCCCGCCTGGAATTACATCTTCTATCTCGTATCCTTTCAGGATCGTTTTGCCCCGCTCTGACGGAGCAGACAAACGGCCAGGGGATGCAAAGGCATTTGTCTGAAGCGGCTGCTGCCCCGGATCTCTGACTGCCTGCAACGACTTTGAGAGAAGCCTTGCCTGTGGGGCGAGTCCTGGTATGTTGGCCAGGACAGAGGAGGCAAGTTTTACAAGTTGGGAATTGTTGCACATATCGCAGGCAAGACCAACCTCATCGACACTGCTGGCAAACTCTCTTGACAGGGTTTCGATCACTTCCCTGTCAGGCTTCCAGTAACCTTTCCTCGTTGTCTCGAGCATCCTTGCGACAACAGCCTGATACGCCCACATATTCCTGGACTGCCTGAAGAACTCTTTTATACTAAGCCCGTTCCTGTCAAGTACGTAGGTCTCGTACATTTCGTTCCACTTGGCCTCATCAACTGCCTCAGGCACTGTGACCTGCCATCCCCAGAGGTTCTGCACTGACAGGTTGATATGTTTTGCCCCGGCATAGCCTTCTTTCATCATGCCTTTGATGTATACGGGGTTCAGATAGCGTGTACGCATCTCGCGTCCCATCATCTTCTCCAGCGTCTCCTGGCGCTCCTGCCCGGGATCAGCCAGATTGCTCACATAGACCTCAGGGCTTGTGCCGTCCACTGTCCTGATTGCGAGGACGGCGCCTCCCAGATACTGAAAGAAATCATCACCATCCAGGGACTGGTGCAGGCTGCTGGAGCGGCTGTGCACGGCGACCTTCGTACCGGACAGTGCAGTCTTTAACATCTCCTGGCCCACACCCTTTTCTCCCGCATCTCCCCAAAAACCCTGGCCATACATATAACTCATCCGCATAAAGTAGACGTCCGCCACCTGGCTTTCCTTGTCCCACGAATGGGAATGCTCTGCGATAGCAGCAATATTGGTACCGTAAGCCCCGGGAGGCATGCTGAATATCCGCACCCCGGCCAGCCGCGCCGCCACATCCGGAGCAACACCCTGTGCCTGAAGCATCGCCTCAGTCTTTTCCGAATTAATACGAACAATATTGTCCTGCTCGTCCTGTTCGCGTGCGACTGTTGCCGTCTGGTCCATCAGAGGAACGAGGTTGGCGAAAAGGTCCCGGTATTCTCCTGATGTGATGATGGTTACATCAATACGGGGCCGTCCCAGCTCACTGCGGGAAATGGCCTCAACCCCGCGCACCGTCCCATGATTGTCCCATACCGGTCTCACACCCATCAGATACATGATCTGCGCCTCAGTTATCCCTTCATGGCGCATGGTCTCCACACCCCATAATTGATACGTGAGTTTGTCAGGAAAGACACCGTGCTTTTTCTTATAGGTGTCTATCAATTCCCGGGCAAGGCGGGCACCGATAGCATATGTTGATGCACCGGGGATCCTGGTGGGATCAAATGAATAGAAATTACGCCCTGTGGGCAGTACGTTGGGATTGCGCAGCGGTTCCCCGCCCATTCCGGCAGGGACAAACCGGCCAGAAAGACCCAGAATCAATGAGTTCATTTCATTCCTGGCGCTTTGCCGGATTTTGCCTTCCAACTCTGTCGTCATGGTTGCGCGCTGCTCAGGGGTTAAGCTGGCATTAGCTGACGCAATGGCCTCTGCAGTAGTGTGAACAAGTTTGTCCTCAGGTACGACACCGAGGGTATGAAGCCCGTGAGGGGCCTGCTTTTCCGCGAGTTCATCGAGATAATGCTCCAATTCGTGAATTGACTCATCACCCTCTTCATCGTCCCCGTGTTCGTGTTCGTGCTCATGTTCACTCGACTCAGGCCTGAGTCTGGCTATCCCCAGGTCCTTTAAAATTCCCATCTTTTCCGCCAGCTCATTGATGTCTTTCAACCGTGCCTCAGCCAGGGCCGGGCTCTTTTCGACAGCAGCAGAATAGTCATTAAGCCTGGCCTTTAGTTCTCTCAACTGAGGGTTCAGCGTGGCCTTATCCGTGGGAGGTGTCATATGATCTATCATCACCCCCATGCCGCGGCGTTTCGCCTGAATACCCTCACCAGGATCGTCTACAATAAAATAATATAGATTGGGTATGTCTTCAAACAGATACTCCGGGGAATCACTGTAGGCCAATCCCACTTCCTTTCCAGGCAGCCACTCGTGCGTGCCGTGGGTCCCGAATTGCACAATCGCATCCGCCCTGAATTCCTTACGCAGCCAGAAATAAAAGGCCAGATATTGATGGGACGGCGGGAGCGTCACATCATGCAGCACCTTATCCACGTGATCCGACCATCCCATGGCCGGCTGTGGTGACAGCAGGATGTTGCCATACTGAACCATCGGGAGTACGAAGTACTGTTTCCCGGCCGTATCAGTATAGGCCATCATGTCGTTTTTCTCGGGCTGGCCCCAGCTCGCTACAATCTCTTTCTGAGAAACCGACGGGAGTTCTGAAAACCAGCGTTTGTACGTTTCCATCGGGAGCAGAACGGCCCGTCCGCTACGGGCGAGGGTATAGATTTCCTTTATGTTCCAGCTTGGGATATTGCTCCCGTAATTGACAACTGCATCCTGCAGTTCGGTCTCGTTTTGAGGCATCCCTGTCACGCTATAACCATCATCCATCAGGCGGCTCATCACCTGCCACAGACTCCGTGGCACCACGTTCAGGTTTGAAGCGCCAATACGTTCTTTGCCCGACGGAGAGTTGAAGTAATGCAGCAACACCCGCTTCTCCGGATTGGGTTTGTGCCGCAGATTAATCCACTTTTCCACACGCCGCGCCAGCATCTCAACCCTTTCTGGGATAGGACGCTCTTCAAAATACGTCATACCTGTTTTAGGGTCTGCAATCTTCTCCTTTGTCGCAAACACGGTCGGCTGAATCAACCCCCCCATCTCTGCCCGGCCGACCTGCCAGCTCCTCTCCATAATATCCAGACCAGTAGGCGATACCTCCCACTCTGCCAGTGATTTTGATGTCAGTGAAATGGCATCTATGATCGGAACACCCAGGCGCTCATGCAAAGGCAGTGTCTTGTCAGGTGTTACACCAAATTTCATGCTGATAGCGATCACAGCCTCCACACGCGGCTTACCATCAGCATCGAACAGGAATTTCTCCACCGGGAGTTCCGGGGGATAACCGTAAGCAGGCAGGACATTAAAGCCGCGCCGTTCCAGGGCTGCAATTAGTGCATCTATGTGACGGGAGCTGTTCGCCTGCGCATTGGACTGATAGAACAAAACGGAAACCCAGGGGCGTCCTTCCACATAATGTGGATACCCGGCAAGATACTTGTTGAAGTCGGTATAGGTTTTCTTTGTAGTGGCCTCATAAATGGCAACATCCGGCACCACCTTAACCGGTTGGTAGGTGAGATCAAACCCTTGTTTGCTCAGGGCATACAATATGCCGTTCCTCAGATTCTCCTGTCCCCCGGTTTCGAAATACCGCCGCATCTCCTCATCCGTAAGGATGCCGAGCGCTTTGACTTCATCGTTATAACCAGGGCCCACGGCATACACCTTCCCGCCCCGCTTTATCGCTTCAAGCAATTCCGGCTTCAGTTCGTCAATGATAGCACGTCCCCGTACGATGATAATCACCAGTTCTGAGCGTTTCAGAAATTCCATGTCCTGCCCGCGCAGTCCGGTGGAAGAATATACCTTCATACTGACACCGGCAAGAGCGGACTGGCTCAGCGACAGCTCCTGTACAACATCAAGGGCCTGTTTGGTTGACACATCTCCCAGCAGAAGACTGACGCGGGTCAGCTCCGCTGCGAAGGCATTCGGACCGGCAATCCAGAACACAAAGAGGACAATCCATCCGATGAAATTAATACAGATCCATTTGCGCAAGTTCATGATGATTTCTCCCTGAAGAAGACTTCGTTTATTCAGGCACATAGATTACCTTTCCGTCATTTAGCTGATATGCTGTTCCAAGCCTTTTCCCTTCCCCGCTCATGCTTTTATCCGTAACTTTTTTTGCCTTGATCTCTTTCCCCTTTTTCTCGATGATCTGCAATTCACCGTCAGCGGTCTTCTTCATGATCGTGACATCTGAGTTGGGGTCCATCAGATCCATCATATTGTACGCCATGAACAGGGCAATCATCATACTCACGATAAAGACCACACTCACATCAAAGAGATTAGCTACTCCGGCAATGGGGTCTTCCAGAGGCTCCTCGTATTTTTCAAATCGTTTCCGTCTTTTCAGAAATTTCATCTTCCACCTCCAGCATTGAATCCCTGCCTTTTAAGTTTGAACGCCTGAGCGTAAGTTCTGTGATATATTCCATCTCCCGTATATCCGCTCTCAGCCATTTTTCTTTCACTGTGGACATGAGATAGGCCAGGACACTGCAGGCAAGGCCGACGACCACGGTGGTGAAGGCTGTGACCATGCTACCGGCCATCTTGGGCATATCCCCCTGCGCCATGGCTGACAGGGCAATTCCCATTGGTATAAGTGTGCCCATAAGTCCCAGTGCAGGACCAACACGTATCGCAAACCGCACCTTGTCCAGTGACTTAATGATTTCAAGCTCCGTACTCTGCAGCAGTCTTTCAATAGTTATATCAACAGTCGGAGACCCGGTAAAAACTTCTGCCTCAACGTCCTTCTGATATTTGTTTACCACAAATGAATTTCCCTGCCGGCGTTCCATGTACTCACGTAAAAAACCACCGAAAGAAATCACCATCCAGAAGACAAGCAGAACGAGTCCAGCCACTACCGGGAAGAATAGGGCGGATGATATTACATAGAGAAATGTCTCAAGCCCCGCAAGAATATTCATTTGGAACCCTCCTTTTTTTTACGTGAAAAAAATCCAATTAATGCTGCTGCAAACAAAATAGCGATTACGCCAATGCTGTTATTAAAAGACGTACCTGCCCCCTCTGCCAGAAATGACTTAAACACACCCCGGGCCTCGTCAATCCTTGCCGGAAAGACCATGGCAGCAGGAAAGTAGACGCCCAGTCCCAGCATAATAAGGCCAAGCCTCATCCGGCTGGATACCGGTAAATCGTCCTTCTGCTGCAAAAAACCTCCCCTAAAAGAGAGAAGAGCTATAAGGATAAATAAGAAACCTGTAATAAGTCCGGCTGATAGCGGTTTCAGGTCAAACAGCGGTGCGGCCATCCATGAAGAAAAGACAGCCGCAGTGAGCAGGAAGGGACACGGTAAAATAAGAAACCATGTGGTCCGTACAGTATGGGCCTTTTCCCGTATCAGGTAGTATCCCCATAGCGCCAGCCCTGTAAGCATGAAAAAAGGAATAATGATCCTGTCTTTCAGGACAGTGGATACGATGCTCATAATACGATCAGAGAAAATCGCCGTGATTACAAACAGCGCAAGATACAGGATGAGAACCGCGGATATCCCGCGCCACTTCAATTTACCGCTTCGGAGTCCATATCCTGTTTTAACAGCAAACACAGCAAGACTCAGCAGCATTCCTGCCATTAGCATAATCATATTTGTTTCCATATCTGCCTTCCTGATCCCGCCCACACACGTCCCGGTCCGTCAATCAGTGACGGACCGGGACGTGGGAACAGTGTCTCTGATGCATACCTATAGTTTTATTGTCAATTCACTGAACCATGACGCTCCAGGTGCCTTCGTGCTGTAGTAGTAGTCCCGGTCAAGAATGTTGTCCGCAGACAGAGAGATGGAAGCCGCTTTCGTAATCCGGCAGGCGACCTTCGCATTAAGCAGGAAATAAGGATCATATGAACCGGGGACATTTTTTATTTTGTCTGTATTGCCATCAGTAGTCCATATTTTGCCGACGTAGTTCCCTGTAACTGAAGTAGAGAACCTGCCGAATTCAAACTCCCCGCCGATATTAAACATCTGGTCCGGCACATAAGTGAGAGATTTACCTACAGAGGCTGGAGACGCCGCATTCTCCTGCATTTCAGTATCATTGTAAGTGTAGTTAGTAAAAAGTCTGACGGCTTTGGATGGGCGATGTTCGACTTCCAGCTCAAAACCGTCTCCCTTTGCCTTTCCTGCATTGGTCTTCACTGAATAGGTTGTAACGCCTGCCGGGAGACCGATACCGCCTGGTACAGGCGTAACACTTCTGCTGTAAATCATGTTTTTAAAGTTATTCTGGAAATAGGCAGCCCTCATGATGACACTCTTCCCTAAGGCCTGCTCCACACCTAAATCCCACGAGGTGAGTGTTTCCGGGATCAAATCCGGGTTGGGGTCACCGTAATTCGTCGCCGAGTTGCGGCTTCTCCGGTATAATTCGAAGACAGTCGGCGGCCTGAAGGCCTTGCCCCATGAGGTCCTTACAGTTGTGGCAGTAAACGGCTTATAGACCAGTGCGGCCTTGGGGCTTAGCTGTGATTTGCTGTTTTCCGGATAATCCGCTGTTGATGGTGTTGTAGACAGGTATGCCTGGCCGTCCTGTGTCTTCCACCAGTCGTGGCGGGCGCCGACATACATCGTTACATTCTCCAGGATCATTATCTCATCCTGAAGAAACAGGGCATATGTGCTGTTTTCCCCCTTAGCAGTACTGTATAGGGTTGTTTTGGAACCTTCATCTTTCCAGTTTGTCAGGACATAATCTTTGGCGTCAACCTTCTCATTTTGCCATGCCCCTCCGGCAACCAGCAGATTTCTTCCCCCAACCGGAAACGCCACCTGTAAATCACTTGAATACTGTTTCGATGGTGTTTTTGTATACAATCCAGGCCCCCCTGTTCGCGTCACTGTGCCTGCAACAACACCCGGGGTAATAAACCATGACGGCTGGTCAACAAGACCGAGGGACAGCTTTAGCTTTGCGGATCCCCACTCATTCTGATATGTCCCGTTGTAGACGTTTTGTTTGGTTCCGCCATCGCCCGTCAGAAAAGAGCTCTCATTGAGCGCAGGAATAGTTGCCGGCGGAGGGGTAGGATTTGCCATTGAAGCGTATGAGTAGACAGGGGCTCCGGAACTATTTCTAAGGTAAGTATGAGGTTCATCATAACTGTACTCTGACCGGCTCCGGCTGACGTTAAGCCTTATAGAAGACGTCCCGGTTGGAGTGAGCCCGCCATGCAGGGAAATATTGTCGTCCCACCAACCGTTGTCTCCTGCATTTCCAATGATCCGCTGGGTGCCCCCGGTTGTCGTGGTTTCAATGATCACCCCTGTGGTCCCGGGCGGGAAGACAGTATTTGTTGTTGTACGGTGAGTCGTAGAATATCCGTTGGTTGCCTGATAACGGTAACCCAGCAGCAGGCTGAGTTTGTCTCCAATTTTGTCTCCATAGGAGAGGTAATATTTGCGGTAATCGTCCGGAGCATCTCCGCGGTCCAGACTGGTGCCGTATCCGCTTTGCAGCGAAAATTCTCTCTGCACAGGCAGCCTGGTAATCACGTTTACAACCCCGCCCCCGGCATTTCCTCCGTAGAGACTCGAGAACGGGCCGCGGACAACCTCGACCCTTTCCACATCCTCCGGCGCAAGCCCCCCGTAAGATACTGCCCTTGTATAACCGTCGTTCAACGAAACGCCATCCAGCATAAGCAATGTCCTTGAACCGTTTGCAGGCATCCCCCTCAATGAGATGAACGCCTGGCTATCCATCAACCCCTTTGATCTTCTATTGAAAACTCCAGGGGTGAGGCTTAATATATTGTCTACCGACTTTATATTTCTCTTCTCAATCTCCCCTCTGGTAACGACAGAGACACTCCCCGGCGCCTCTGAAACAGGTTTTTCCGTCCTGGTTGAGATTGAGATCAGTTCCTCCATAGTCGCATCATTTGCAAAGGACAGGGGAGAAAAGCACAGGACCGATAGTCCAACTGCTGCTGCCCCCATCACCATTTTCTTCGTCCTTCTGATTCCTTTCATTACACTCTCTCCTTTCATGATAAGATTACTGTTACCCCTTCTCTGTCACAATGCTGAAGTTTGTTACCCCTGAAAAACGTACCTCGTCTATTACACTTACCAAAAGCCCGACATTAACATCCCTGTCCGCCTTGATCCGCAGGAAATCCTTTTCAATATCGCTTAGATTGTCCTTAATGACTCCCTGCAGGTCTCTTAGCTCTACATTTTTATCCAGAAAATAGATTTCGCCGCCACTTGTGATGAGTATCGTTTTGACCGTTTCATTCTTTGCCTCTGCTGTCTTTGATTCCGGCAGCCTGATCGTTATAGCCGGCTCCTTTACAAGATGGGATGAGAGCATAAAAAATAGCAGCAGCAGAAAGACTACATCCACCAGCGGGGCAATATTGATGAAATCATGGCTGTGTTTCTTCCTTTCAAATTCCATCATTACACCTTACAGAAGGTTCTAATACCGTTGATCTATTGCCTGACCGTTGAAATTTATCGCTTACACTCTTGTCCCGTGCCCGTCTTTTCTCAACAAGGCTCACAGTCAATTCCTTCAGCACAAAGGCAATCTCATCCGCCTGTTTGTCGAGATAGTGATGTCCAATATGTATGGGCATGGCCACCAGAAGCCCTGCTGCAGTGGTAATCAATGCCTCCCAGATGCCACCTGCAAGCATGGAGGGGTTAACGCTTGTGCTGGTGGCAATTACCATGAAGGCCTTTATCATCCCTGTAACTGTGCCGGTCAATCCTAACAGTGGGGCAATGGCTGCGATGAGCCCAAGCCAGCTTAGCCCCTTCTCCATCTCCCTTATCTGCCGTGTTCCGATAACTGCCAGACCCTGTTCATCAGAGCCACTGCCGAGACCATCCACTATGGGTTTGAATATAGCCGGAGTCTCCGATAACAATTCGTCAACCGGCCTTTCTATCTCTTTCAAAATCTTTCTGTACTGGATAAACTTGTTGATCAGTATGGCCACCCCTGCAAGGGAACAGAGGAGTATCGGGTACATCAGAAAACCACCCTTTGAAAAAAGTTCTATCATTATTTAGCCTCCTTAAGTATGAATCCTATGGGAAGTATCGCCCGTGACGCCATCTTTTGGCCGTCTCTTGTCGCCGGGAGAAACCTTGATCTCTTCACAGCCTCAACTGCCGACTCTGTGAAACCATAGTCAGCGCCCTTTAATACCTCAACATTCAGGAGTTTCCCGTTTTCATCGATTGTAAGTCTGAGTACCACATTCGCTTCCTTTCCAAGCCTTCTTGCCATCATGGGATACCGGGGAATCTCACGGCGCAGGAATTTGGGCGCCTCGGTCAGTCCAAACTCCGTGTCTATTGGCGAAGCAGGCCTGTTTGAAGAAGTAACCTGAGGCTGAGGCGTGCCCGCAGAAGCAGCCTCAACCTCAGGTATTGGAGGGTACGAGTGAGCAGATGGCGTCTCACTCACTGCTGCCGTTTCAATGACATTCTGGTGATTGTCCTGCATCACAGGTGTTTCTTCCGGCAATCGAATCTGCTCAGGTTCATTGAACGGGACAGTCTCTTTAACCAAGGGCTTTTCTATCGCCCTCTGTTTTATCCTGCTTGTCTGAACTTGTGCAACTTCTCCCATCACAAAAAGTTCAACCTCCTTAAACTGGTTGTTTACCTTAAGAGAAACAGGTATCAGTAAAATTATCAGGTGAAACAATATTGCGCCTATTAACCCGGTCTGCCTGTTTATTTGTTCCATAATTCAATACACAAAAAACAAAAAGGCCATGCAGGCCCGGATCCGTTCCGGATTTCGGGCCTACATGGCCTTTTTAACAAGATGCAAAAAACTCAGATGACTTAAGTTTTATGAAGACGGTTTCTTATTATGCTGCGTCAGCTCTACTCTTTTGAATCCACCCCTCTTCATGAGAGGCATTACTCATAACGTTAATAAATAAGTATATATGCCATAATGCATGACGTCCACTAACACATGCTAATTAATGCCTGCATCTGTGACTATTTTTTAAAATATAATAAATCTTCTGTTGTTAATCCCTATGGGATTGACACAAGTATAACTTTATGTTATCCATATGGTATGAAAACAGCAATATCAATATCTGATGATATTTTCAGAAAGATAGAAAAATATGCCAAAGAACATAATTATTCACGAAGTGAGGTGTTTGCTGCTGCAGTTCAGGAATTTTTCAAAAAAAGAGAATCTCAAAAACTCCTGGACGACCTTAACAAGGCTTACTCGGTAATGGAGTCTCCGGAAGAAAAGACCATAATAAAGAAAGGGAAAAAGTACTACTCAAGAAAGGTCTTAAAGGAGAAGTATTGACAATAAAACAGGGCGATATTTTCTGGATAGACCTGGATGACCCCAAAGGTTCAGAACCCTGGTTCAGACATCCGCATGTGATTATTCAAAATGATGTTTTCAATAAGAGCAGGATTAACACGGTAGTCGTGTGTGCCCTTACCTCCAATCTTAAACTTGCAGAAGCCCCTGGCAATGTCTTGCTTAAGAAGGGAGACGCCAATCTCCCAAAAGACAGTGTGGCCAATATATCCCAGGTTTTGACTGTAAATAAATCAGACCTCGGGGAAAAGATCGGCAGTTTATCTCAGTCAAGGATCAGACAGATTGTTGAAGGGTTTAAACTCCTGTTGGAACCAAGGGAAATTTAGAAAAGGGAAATAAATTAATAAATTTCTTGACACAAAAACATTCGTCTGGTATTTTGAATTCAATAAATGGAGGAATGGATCCTCCTGGCAGTTGGTTTACAATAAATAATTTAAGAAATTTACATTACAGGGCCACGAAGGCCTCTACTCTGCAGGGAGCGGGGAGCACTTCGCGGCCTTTTTTATTAACCGGCGTTAGCTGTACAACATTGAAGAGGATTAACGTGGTAAAGAATGTGACATTAAAGGTTTCAAATCTGTCGTGCAAACATTGCACGGAGGCTGTAAACAATACCATTAAGGGACTCCCCGGCATCATCTCCATCTCCATCCAGGCCGGAACCGATCCGTCTGACGTATACATCTCTTACGAAACAAAGAATGTAAGTTTTGAGAAGATCAGGGGGGCAATCGTTGAGCTGGGTTATCCTGTCAATGGATACATTATCCATGAACATGACCATTCTCATGGACATGTAATGCACAATCATCCGCACAGACATGGGAATAAGAATAAGGAACACAGTCATTCTCATGATTCATAGAGGCCAAAGCCACTCCTGACTTTTCTGTTTGCAATTACCCTGCAGACATATATAATAACGTAAGACTTTATGCTTAAAGATAAACGCTGGGCCATAATAGGCACAGGCAATATAGGAACACTATTATGCAAACGGCTCCTGTCAGCAGGCGTCCGGCCTAACCATTTAGCTGTCTATGATATTACTCCCGGCAGCACAGACTATTTAGTCAGAGAGACCAGTGTTAAGACTCTATCTTTAAACAGAGAGTCATTTCAGGACATTGACGTTATCCTGATTGCCACTCCACCCAAAGCAGTTAAGGGATTCCTTTCTCAGACAGCAGAATGGCTGCATCCCAATCATCTAATAATATCATTTGCAAATGCCGTCTCTTTGAATAGGCTGGAGACATTGACGCCAGAGGGCGTCGGTATTATACGGGTGAACCCGAATATCCCATCCCTGATCGGGGAAGGGATTAACCCTGTAGTCTATGGTCGCCATGTTACAGTTGAGGCAAAACAATTAGTGGAAGAGCTGCTCGGAATTCTCGGCAAGACCATTTCTGTCCGTGATGATCAGATGAACTGGCTTGTCGGTCTGACAGGGGCATCCATGCGTTCAATTCTTCCTGTGCTTGAGGGACTGATTAAAGCCGGCACTGAGGCTGGCCTTTCATCTGAGGAGGCGAGAGCGGTCGCAGCTCAGGTACTTGTTGGAACAGCTGATCTTGTGTTGCAGACAGGCCTGACGATTGACGAACTTAAAGCAATGACCCCATTGGTAACCGTTGATGAAAATGCACTATCCAATATGATATTCAATGCGGCAAGGAGAGCAAAAGAGAAGATGGATATTATACAAAGCGAGGAGGAAGTTAATGGATGAGGAACAGAACGGGCAATCATTTAAGACACTAATAGTCATGCTTCTCATCTTTCTTTCAGGTATGACGGCAACCGTATCCCTTGCAGGTTCACCTGAACCGGAGGCAGCAGCCAGGGCACTTAAGAGAGCAGAGAAAACCTGTAAACAGTTGGAAGTGGATCATGAAAAAATGAAAGGGGAGCATCAGCTGATGTTCAAGGCATGGCAGGAGAAGTCCAGCCCATTGCTTACTGAAGATGAAAAAGTGTTTGCCGAGTGCAGGACGACCTTCTCTGCACTCAAAGAGATAACAGAACAAATTTCTACGGCCGTTTCTGATGATCCGGCTAACGAAAAACTGATTAATGATTATGAAAAGATGCAGAGTATCATGGAAGACATTTCCGTCCGGCATAAAACATTAAGGGAAAAACATGAAAGGCTATTTCATGAAATGATGGGGCATTGACCGTCTCCCTTATAACCTCCAGATAAGGTCATCCGTATATTTATGACGATTTTTTTATTGACGACTGTCATCCAGGGGAATAGAATATTCTCATCAGTAAGTTTCAGGAAGGGGGGTGGGAACATGTGTCAGTCATGTGGTTGTTCACCCTGTAAGGTCTGCGGACGTGACATCAAGAATGGTGTCTGTTCCGGATGCGGAAAGAAATCATCAGAGTGTAAGTGCAAGTAGGGTACTGAATACCGGATATACCCTCCAGCGGATTATTGAAAGCGGTTTCGGGGAGTTTGAGAGAGGGTGTTTCTTCGGAGTTGTGGACGAAATATGCAGTTGCAACAGAGTGTTTCAGAAGCCTCGGATCAAATTCGATCAGCCATCCCTTGTCCCCCAGCATGCAGGCATCATTCTTCTTAATTCCCCGGCTGCATCGGGGGCAGTAGATGTGAAGGACAATTTCTTTAACAAGCCCCCGATCCAATAAAACCAGTGATATATTGTGCTCCCAGCATTCACAGTCCCTGTTTAATATCTCTGGCATAGTTACCTCCCATAACCGTAAGTCAGCAGATTAGCAATTTCAGCATTACCGTTCATGGCCGCTAACCTCGAGGCTGTCAACCCATCCATTGTTTTTACATTCTGATTAGCGCCCCTTTCCAATAAGGTCAGCACAATTTCAGCACGGCCTTTTCCTGCCGCTGCCATTAATGCAGTCATACCAGACTCTGTTTTCGCATTTACATTAGCGCCATACTCCAGCAAGATACTCACAAGGTCGGCATGGCCTTCTTCTGCAGCGATGATCAGGGGAGTCAATCCTTCTCGTGTAGTGATATTCACATCAGCCCCGTTGTTTAACAAGACCGTCATGGTTTCTGCGCTACCCTGTCCTGCTGCAAGACTTATAGCCGTTAAACCATCTGCTGTCTCTGCATGGATGTCAGCGCCCCTTGCTAATAAGTCTTTCTCAATACCGGCATGTCCTCTCATTGCAGCGAATATCAGGGCAGTCATGCCATAATTTGTTTTTGCATTCACCCCGGCCCCGGTTGTCAGTAAGGCACTTACTGTATCCTCCTTTCCGGACCATGCAGCAGCCATGAGGGCGGTCTGGCCTGACTTATCCTGACTTTCCACTTTAGCTCCCCTGGACAGCAGGGTTTTTACAATGTCTGTATGGCCCCGCTTCGAAGCAAATATCAGGGCTGTTTGACCGGATCCATCCTGTGCATCCACATGAGCATTTCCGGCTAACAAAACCAGGACGATATCAAAATAACCATTCCTGGCCGCTATCATCAGTGCCGTTTCTCCATCTGTCGTCTCCATATTGGGATTCGCATTGTATTTCAGTAAGACATTCACAACATCCCTGTGACCCTCCCCTGCAGCAATCATCAGGGCAGTCGTCCCATCGTCTGTAACAGTATTTGGGCTAGCGCCGTAGTCTGCCAGGGCCTGGACAATACCCGAATGCCCGAGACCCGCTGCAACGATCAGGGCCTCCTCCTGTGCAGGAAGGTCTACCCCTTTCTTCAATAGGGCTTCCACAATGCCCGTCTGATTATCCATGGCCGCAATGGTCAGTACCGGCATACCATACTCTGCCTTTGTGCCGGTCGGAGCGCCATAGTCCAGCAGGGCTTTTACAATATCCGTCAGATTGTTTTCCACAGCGTATAAGAGCGCCGTTTTTCCAGAAGGATTCATTGCATTCACGTCCGCGCCCCCGGCTAACAAGACTTGCACAGCGCCGGTACGGCCTTCCTTTGCAGCAAGCAGCAATGATGTCTGGCCTAACTTGTTTCTGGCATTAAGATCAGCACCATTATCAAGCAAGGTCTGTGTTATTCCGGCATGGCCTTCCCTTGCCGCTATTTGCAGTGCAGTCTGTCCATACTTGTCTTTGCAATTCACATCAGCGCCGTTGGATACCAGATTTTCCACAATCTCGGAAAAACCCCTTTCTGCTGCAACCAGCAATGCTGCATTTTTTTCATCCTGATCCATCACTTCAGGCAGAAGGGCCTGCACAATATCCGTGTGACCATGCACAGCCGCCAGTATGAGCGCTGTAATTCCATCCCTGTTTTGCAACTCTGCGTCAGCGCCTCTTTTAAGCAATGCCTGTGCAATCTCCGTGTAACCGAACCTTGCGGCAAGCATAAGGGCTGTTGTGCCTTCCTCATGTTTCGCATTCGGGTTCATCCCGGCATCCAGGAATAATCTTGCCGAGACATTGTCCCCGGCCTTGATGCTGGACAGAAAGGCAGGCTCGCTGAGGTAATTACCGATGCCACTCTCTCTTAACATGGCAACCGCCTCATCAGGGCTATATCCATATGCCATTGACGAAAGCAGCAGGACAATGGAAAAGAACAGCACGTACAGATGTGTTCTTTTATGAGTGTAGATTTTCATTTCATTCCCCCCTTTGTTTGTTGTTAACATTTGCTCCATGATAACCCCTTAGTGCATAGGGCATACCAATGAAGTCTTCAGTGTTTCAAAACAACTTTAGCTGGAGTAATTACTGTTTGTTTAACAATGGGTTATATATGATTTCACTTTTCAGAAGATCTTAATGAGAGATGAAAAACAGGGTAGATTTTTCGAGCCGGATGTTATTTAAAGAGATAACATGACTATCCTCAAAGATACATCGAACTCTTCAATGTGGGTCCAAATTTCTGCGAATATGAGGAGTTTCTATATTCAGAAGCTTTATGACAACGGTTTTCACATCTTCACGAAGAGGCAGTCGGGAAGCCTCTCTCAGGGTCCTTCTGGCATCTGCTCCGCCAATTGCGGAGAGGGCTTGTGCCGAGCGGATTTGATATAGGGCTTTGTAATTTTCCACGTACGTTCTGACATAATCCTTTTTACTGATTTCGAACGTCAAGGCATGTGAATTTCCATATGCTTTAACTTGTTCATACCTTTTGGTGAGATGCTCTTTCTGTTTTTCCAGGTTCGGAGGAGCGGGGCCATTACGAAGATATGCAGCAAGTATGGGCACTGCAGTTTCCCCAAGCCTTTTAACAGCCTCAAGTTCGCCCTCTGTACATTCCTCGCATTCAAGCAAACTAATTATTGCGCGACTCGCCTCGGAATCCTGGGCATAGGTTAGCTCTGTATGATTCAATGCCACAAAACAATAGACTAAGATGGTCATTAATATTATTTTCATAAATTTCCTGCTGCATCTCGGGCCTCATTCAATAATCTGTTGCCAGGGCCGGACAATATGGATCTGGTGTTCCGTCGCCGCAGTTACGCGTTGTTCCGTTGCGGGTCCCATTTGTATTCAGTGCGGATGCATTATTGACGTTACATCTGAAACACTGCCCCTCTGTAATACTGTCTCTTCCTGTACCCCCCGACCACATTAGATTTGTGTCAGGGATATTATTCACATAATTTGAGTGGCCCAATGAAAAGGCATGTCCGATTTCGTGAGCGAGCGTCCCGTCATCCGAAGTGTTGCTGATAATGATGGTGTTGTTTCCACAATAAAATCCTCTTGGACTATATGGCTGATTCCCGGGCCCGATGGTTTCCACATAATAAACATTCAATTGACCTGGAGTAAAACCTATTTGCGTCATATCACGGCAATCAGCATCCAGGAAATCAGCATACTGCAATCCGGTTTTATCATTAGGCTGACCATTTATCTCGAAACCTATTCCGCAATTCATCGTATCGTAAAGCTGGTTGGCAAGCGCCACCTGACCTGCTGCAAGCCTGCTATTATCATTAAAGGGACCCTTTATAATCCATAGAGTCATTTTTTCCTTTAAGATATCCGGAGTTAAATCCACCTGAATTTTATCGTTATTTTTCGTCCACGGGACGTTTTCGATCAAACGCATGGGATCGCCCTGGGAAAAGACAACGAGTTCAGAATTACAACCACTACGTGTAGATATATTATCTTTCAAATCTATAACGCCAATGCCTTCTTTAAACGCATCATCGAGACAGCCCGTTGCACCGTACCCGTCATATAAAACAACGGCCCTGTCACTTCCTGTGTTATTGTTGAGTTTAATCTTGTCACTGTCACTGCACGCTGAAAATAATAAAACAATTCCAAAGACAGATCCTGTGATAAGAAACACAAGCCTTTTCTGTTTCATAAATCACTTCATCCGGCACGGCGTTTGAAAAAGGAGATGGCGCTTCAGCCGCAAGCAGCCGAATGAAGCACCACAACAGGTTAACATGGCAAACAAAACCATTGAGTCCCCCATTTCCTTGGACAGCTCCCGGGGGGACAATCAGGTCCGTCACTCGGAGTGCCTGGGTTGTCAGGGAGTGGTTTCAATTCTCTACCCATATAATCCCGGACCTTTATGACCTCCCCTTTTCTGTCAAATTCTATGATGAGTTCGCTTTTTTTTACCTCTATTTTATTCTTTTCTATAGTCTTTTCCCCGGCAATAGAGAAATAAGCAATTCCGACAGCTAAACCTGCACAAAGCAAGTAAATCACAATTTTATTGGCCTTCATAAATCACCTCAATTTTGTTTAATGATACGGATTATTGCTTTAACACTGAAACATCATGAATGGGGGGCTATCTGCCCTTATCGCATCACCCTCCTTTCTACTATTAAATAGACACCGTCAGCTTGAGAATGATCAGCCTTTCCGGTTGAATGAGGGGGTTCATGGAATCAATTTCCTGGAACCGGAATCGTCGATCGAAAATATTTTTAGCATCGATTGCAAGAATTCCCCTCCTCCTCGGCAAACTATATCCTATGCTGGCATCCCAAACCCAGAATCGATCCTCACCGGGTTTGTAGTTGCCGGTCAAGTCGTTCAAAAATTCACCCGTCTGATTGATATAAGTTGATTTCAGTTTTGCAAAGAGTCCAAATGGATGAAAGAGCCTGACGCTCAAAGGGATGCGATCTGTATTAAACTCGTGGAAATCAAGGCCGGTCTGGTCCAATCTTTCAATGTAATATTCCGCGCTGGTCGCGATCCAGGATGACGGGACCCAATAGAGGTACGCGCGGCCTGTCCTGTAATCGCCATTCTCTTCCATCGTTCCTTCTTCAGGGAAGAAGACTAATACAGGAGTCTTTAAATCCCTGTAGGTGAATTCCGCGCCTACGGATAAATCCGGAGAAAATTGTTGGTCGAGTCCGATCCCATATTGCCTCGAATCCGTACCATCACCATCATCAAAGAACTGCTGAAATCCGGCAATTTGGGTGGGCTCGATTGTCTGACTTGAGATAATAGTCTTCTTCAGAACGCCGAAAGCGGCCGCGCGCAGCGTTGTCGAAGGGACCGGATTCCATATTAGTCCAAATTTAGGATTCACTTTGTCAACATCCCCTACGATGCCTTTATACAGGTCTGCACTGGCTCCGATTGTCAAAGTCACATTCGATGCAGGATGGATGAGGGAGTAGAGATAAAAATTGGTATGGCGAATAGTATCCTTACTCTCGTCAGAAAAGTTAAATATGTCGTCCGGTGGGGGGAAGACGAGACTGGCGTCTATGTTCTCTTTCCCGTCAAACCGGCCGGCTCCCGTGATGAAGCTTACCTGTCTCAAATGGAACAGGTATTGGGCTTCCAGAATGTGACCCTTTAGTTGCCCCTTCATTGTAGTGATTGAACTTGGTAATGGTTCGAATTGATCTTCATTATGATCCTGGTGTAAAACGGAGACGATAATATCCGATCCAGGTCCGGGGGCGTAGTGAAGGCCCAATCGATAAATTGTCTTTTTGATTTTCAAATCAAGGGCAGGAGAAAAATTCTCAGAATCGGATCGAAGACCAATGTCACCGCTTTCAGTATCGTGAACGCGGACCTCTCCCTGAATGCTCAGCTTATGAGTCAGGCCAGCCTGCATGAAGACATTGTAAATGTCCTGTCTTATATCGTTATT
Organism: Nitrospirota bacterium; assembly: GCA_020851375.1. Classification (NCBI taxonomy): domain Bacteria; kingdom Pseudomonadati; phylum Nitrospirota; species Nitrospirota bacterium. The sequence continues at coordinate 25,064 of JADZCV010000023.1, forward strand.
TTTCCTGAATCCGTCTGTCTTGAGGTGAAACTGGCCCAGACTGTAGGAATATCTTCCATGCAAGCCGGTGACAATGACCTCCTCGCCCAGCGTTTTCTGCTCTCCGAAGACGCCGCCGAGGAGAAGCTGAACACGGTCACGAATAAAAAGCTGGCTAAATTCATTATACGACGGATTGAGGGGGCCTGAACCTGCCAGTATGGCCGGAGAGCTATCGCTCAGCCACGGCTGGACAGGGTTGTTGTTCAACGGCTGCAGCAACTGGGAGACGAGGATTCCGCTCAACCTGGCAATCTCAGAGCGGGGTAGCGCTGAATAAGAATCCGCCAGGAGCCTGTGGGCTGAATAATTCACCGGGTCGGTAGTAACCGATTTCCACCCTTCAACCAGGCCCGCCTGTTCAAAACCAAGGTCGCCATAGATGCGGCCGAGGCTGACACTGCGCGCCGCCTGGTCATTATCCAGAAGGAATCGGGACCGGTAGACCGCCCGGTTGTCATTCAGCTCGATCGATTTCCGGAGATCATGGAGCGCTTCTACTGGCCGGTTCTCCGTCTGCTTCCGGATAGCGTCATAGAGATAGGGTGTCGGGTCTTTAGGATCGAGTTCTTTGGCCATATCGAGCTGGATACCCGCGATGTCATCCCTTTTCTCCTCATAGTAGGCCTTGCCGAGATAGCTCCTGATGAATGAATTATTCGGGTCAAGACCCGCCGCGATCTCGATCTCCTCCCGTCCATCTTTGAGCATCTCTTCCCGAATCCTGGCCAGTCCGAGTCCGACTCTTGCGAGGGGGTCAGCAGAATTTAATGTGATGGCCTTTTCAAAGACTGTTTTAGCCTCCGGGATCCTGATCTGAATGAGATAGGCAAATCCGAGGACTGTTTGAGCCCGCGACTCCCGGGGATTGATCTCTGCGGCCTTCCTTGCTGCATCGAGCGCCTGGTCCGTGTCGGCCTCGGCCATCAGAAGTTCAGCCAGTCTGGCCCAGGCAAGGGAGCTTTGAGGATCCAGGCGCACAGCCTCTCTTGCGGCAGTAACGGCCTCTGAAATATTGAAGCTGGCCTGCCACGCGTAGGAGAGGGCGACCCGCGCTGATACAGAGTCCGGGTCAGTGCGGGCAGCCTCTTGCGCCAGCCTGAGACCTGACTCTTTTTCATTCCTCGTTATAGACATAACAGACTGAAGCGCCAGGGCCTGACTAAAATCAGGAGTAATGTCCAATGCCCTCCGGATATCCTGGCCTGCTTCATCGAGCCGGCCGACCAGAAGGAGGAGAGAGGCCCGGTAAACATAAAATCGCGGCTCCAGGATTCCTTCCGGAACGTCTTTGATCGCAGCAAACGCCTCTTCCATATTCCCTTCCGCATAGAACCCGACGGACCTTCTCACCATGGAAGGCCATTCCCCTTCTCCAGCCGGTTCAAGCTCCTCCAGTCGAAGTTCACTGAAACTGAGGACAGGGGGATAATAGAGCGCCCACTGGATCGAATCAAGGGGCCGGACAACGATACGGGACACAGGCGGTTCTCCGACCATGACTGTCATGGCCTGGCCGCTTAGAATCGTCGCGCTGCCAGCCTCATTCTTAACGGCTATCTTTCCTTCTATTACGGTCACCGTGGTTGATTTCTTTTCCTCATTGACCTCGATGACAAACTCCGTCCCCTCGCTTGCCGCATTCACAAAAGGAGTATCTATGGTGAAAGGCCTGGGAGTGCGTGTAATAAAGAGGATGTGTCCTGTTATTATTTCAAGGAGAGATGGCTTCCTGGGTTCGGAGAATTTAATTATCGTCTTCTGAGCGAGACGCAGAATGGTTTCATTTGAAAGGAGGATCGCGGCCCGGCTCTTCTCAAGAGTCCTGATCATATCAGCAGGACAATAGGTGTCATTAATCTTCACCTCTTTCCAAACAGACTCGCCGGCTCTCAGTGATTCTACATGCCCCTCTGCTGAGACGACCCTCGCAGTCCATTGCCCGCATTCCATAGAGCTTGCTGATCCGTTGAAAGAAGTTCCAATAAGAATTATAGTCATGACAGATATCAGAAAAAAGCGGATATGCATATCAGGCGCCCCCTATAGTAAGCAATGGCAAGATTGATCGAATTATATTTCTATTACCTTTTTTGTATTTTTAAAAATATAAATGCAGAACTTGTACCATCAGGATAAATTCCCAACTATCTCCTTTTATACAGGAAAATATCCCTTATTGTCAAAGAGTTATGAGTCTACATCTTTTTTGCAGACTAAATCTGATCGCAGGATAAGCCTTTTGTTAGTCGAGATGCTATCTAAACAGATACATGGCAAACACCAAAAAGATACACACTGAAATGTCACCTCATGGGTATGGTAAAGGAAAATTCAGACCCCTTTCCACTCTCGCTGGTTACCCGGATTTTGCCCCCATGAAGCTCAACTATGGTCTTTGCAATGTAGAGTCCAAGGCCTGTTCCCTTTTCTTCTGTAAGGCAACCATGTTCTTCTATCCTGTAGAAACGGTCAAAGACCCGCGACTGCTCCTTTGGTGGGATCCCTACCCCTGTATCTCTTATCGAGACTGTAAAAGACCGTTGATCTTTTTGCAGATTAATGGTGACATGACCTCCGGGACAGGTAAACTTGATTGCATTTTCAAGAAGGTTTGTGACAACCTGTTCCAATTTTTCCTGATCCCCCTTAACCTCCAGCTCCTCATTCTGGGTATTGACCCTGATCGCAATATTTTTTGCAGCTGCCACGGGCCTCAGGTCTTCGACCACATTGTTAATGAGATGATCGAGATGAAGGGAACCGCGCTTTAGTTTTACCCGGCCCGATTCCATACGGGATGTATCGAGGAGGTCATTAATCAGATGTGACAACCTTTCCGCGTTTTTAGATATCCGGTTAAGATACTCTTTCTGTCTCTCTGTCAACTCCCCTGTAATTCCATCCCGCAGATTATCAATATAACCCTTGATTACTGTGAGGGGAGTTCGAAGATCGTGAGAAACATGGGAGATAAATTCTGATTTCATCTGAACAATCTGATGTTCTCTGTTTATCTCTACATGCCTCCAGACAACAGCAGCAAGTACGGCAAGGGGAACCTGGAGCATTGTTGGAATGACCAATGGAAGCCAGATACCTGCTGTCTTGAACCGGAAATAGGCAGCTCCAGCGTAAAATATCATAAGGCCCAAAATGTATAACATGGCCTTCAGTGGTGGAAATAAAAAAGAGATCATCCCAATGCCGGCCCCCCAGATCAGGACCGTCAGGATACGGATTATGAATCCCGGAGGTTGTAAGGAAGTATCATCCAGCAGGTTCGCAAATGCGGTTGCACAGATCTCCACACCGCTTAAATCGAGGCCTTTTGATTCAGAGTAGATCGTGTAGAAACTATCTCTTTGTTCAGCCTGATTAATCTCAGATACCCCTATGAAAACCGCCTTGCCTTTAAAATCAAACGGCTTCTGACCGCTTATTGTCTTGCCATCAGATTGGAGCGCCTGATAATAGGGAATGGTAGTTATTGTCCTGGCAGGCCCGTAAAAATTCAGGTGGCGGATCTCGTCGCTGCCTTTGTACATATCTTTCAACGCACTTAGGATTTTTATCCCCTTATCGCCCTTATAGGATGCGTCAGGATTCCCCAACTCATCCGCAATGAACTCTGAGATCAATGTCTTTTGACCAAATATATCTTTGAGGTTCTTTGAAAAGTCTTCTATCTTTTTGCCGGCTATAATATCTTCTTTTTTAAGCGCGAGTAATCTTCTGGCGCCGGATAAAGAAGAGATGTTCGCCTTATCTTCTTCAGTATGGACAATTTCCGTGTGATTAAGTGCTTGATTCAGCAGGTCTGTCAGCTCGTTATAGGCTTGCAATGAAAAAACAAGGAATGCTGTCCCTGGCATCGTAGGCGCCCCGCTGGAATCAATGGTCCAGTACCAGTTTACTCTCCATGGATACTTTGGTAGTGGAAAGGAGGAGAGGGCAACTGCTTCCTTCGCAAGAAGAGCCGCTGGTTCCACTTTATTTTCAATAGTCACTTCAGTGACAACCTGATCTCTGCGACCCTTTAATGGCAACAACTCTTTTCTCAGATATTCAAGGAGTACCACATTGGATGCATCTTTGATCGTCCTGGCAAACAGACGGTCTTCTTCAACCAGAGGCCGGTCTTCAAAAAAGACGTCAAAGGCAATGACGCCTGCACCTTCCTGTACCAATTTTTGAACAAGCCGGGAATGATAGGTGCGGGGCCATTTCTTAGGGTCATGAGGCAGATTAAGATTAACAGCAGACTCTTTATCCATGGCAATGACGACGACCTCCGGTGGCGGAGGCACTTTCCCTCTGAGTTTAAAAAGAATTCCCAGACCGAGTCCTTCTTCAAGATCATCCCCATATGGAATTATAGTCATTATCAGACCGAATACTCCTATGACAAAACCGAGGATGATCGCCTTATGCCACTTAGCCATTACACGTTTTCCTGAATATTTGGGACTAAACCGGAAGCGTAAAGTAAAACTCACTTCCCTTTGCCGCCTCATTATCTATCCCGATCTGTCCGCCATGCATCTCAATAATATTTTTTTCAACAAAAAGGCCATTTATTGTTCCTTTTGATTCCGCAACTGAGGACGGGTCGGGCCGGTAAAAGCGATCAAATATACGGGTCTTTTCCTTCGGTGGAATCTCAATCCCGGTATTTCTGATAGAGGTCACGAAAAATTTGCCATTCTGGGCCAGGGAGATAGTTATCCGCCCCCCCGGCTGGGCATACATAAAGGAATAATCGAGCAGTTTCGTGATGACCTGTTTAATCTTTTCCCTGTCTCCCTGAATCCGGCCATTTCCTTCAAATTCAGCCAAACTGACATCGAGAGTTTTTTGTGCTGCAAGGGGACGAAGCTCATTCACCACCTGGCCGATGAGATCATACAACGGCATTGGGGCAAGATGTATTTGCATCTTCTTTGACTCGATAAGGGAGATGTCTAATATATCACTGACCCTACGTATAAGTATCTCTGAGTTTTTTGTCATTCGATCAAGGTACTCTAATTGTTTACTGTTCAAATCCCCGGCAATGCCGTCACACAGATTTTCTATATACCCCCTTATAGCGGTCAGCGGGGTCCTTAATTCATGAGAGATTTGATAGTAAAATTCCGATTTGAGCCTGTCCGCCTCTTTAAAGTGTGTAATGTCATGAAAGACCGCTATCTTTCCAAGTAGAAGGCCTTTATCGTTTCTGTATGGGAAGGATGAGTACATAATTACCCTGGGTAAATTGGATTCCGGGTCATTGACCTCCATCTCACCCTTGTCTTTTATAGCAAGATTACTAAAAATACTGCATAAATGAGGTAACTGAGACAGATCAGATAAAAGCCTGGATTCGGAATCCCTGCCTTCTTTCTTAAACATTCTTCCGGCGGCGCGATTTATATGAATTATACTCCCATTGACATCAACAACGATCACACCGTCCTCTATATTAAGGAGAATACTTTCGGACTTTCTCTTCTCATCACGGATATGGCGAATTACATCCTGCATCTCCGTTGTTCTTTTTCTGACCCGTTCTTCAAGCGTTTGATTCATTTCTGCCAGTTTACTATTCAGTCTTTTTAATTGCTGACCATGTTCGAGGCACTGATTCTTTCGGTGGCTGAGTGTAGAGACCATCTCATTATATGTCCTCGCAAGCTCTCCCATCTCATCGCCGCAGGCAGGCACGGTCACCTTTAATAAATCTCCTTCCTCTGTAACTTTCCTGGCAGCCTGTATGAGAGTACCCATCGGTTTTATATGGAACTTTGAGAGGTAGCAGATAGGGACTATTCCCTCGACCATTATTAAACACATGAGGGCTGTGGGAAACAACCACGTCACGCCCTGAAAATAAAATGAAGTGACTAAAACTGTGGCAGATAACAATATGAGAAGAGTGAAGAAAACAATCAGTTTTGCCCTGAGAGAGTTCATCCGAAAATCCCCGTTCAAATCCCCCCTCTCCCCCCTTTAATAAAGGGGGGAGCTGATTTCCCTCTTTGTAAAGGGGGACTAAGGGGGATTTTCATCTGTCTTTGTAAGGCCTGGTTCATGACGGTTCACCTGAAAATGCTCCTGTGTACCCGTCATTCCCACGGAACCTGTCCCCGCAGGATTTAAGCGGGGAGTGGGAATCCAGAACCAGGCCGCGGTCTGGATTCCCGCTTACGCGGGAATGACGTTTTCACGATCCTTTGTGAGCCCTGAGCCTTGCAGCTAAACGCCTTACGTCCTGAGCTGGTCCCAAGACAAACAGTCGAGGGGCTCATGACGGTTCATCCTTAATTGAGTCTTTGATGTTCATCTTCTTAATCAAACGGGCTAAATATGTGCGCTGAAGATTCAGAAATTCTGCTGCCTTGCTCTGGTTTCCTTTTGCCTGTTTCAGGGCGTGCAGTATGACTTCTTTCTGATACGATAAGACCGCATCATGATAAGGCTTGATCAGATGATTTTCTTCAGCCGAATTGACAAATGGGCTGTAGGGAAGATCATACGGCGTAATCTCCACTCCTTCAGACAATACGACCGCCCGTTCAATCAAATTGCGCAACTCTCTCACATTGCCCGGCCAGTGATAATTCATCAGATGTTCCATAGACTCCCGGGTAAACTTCATCAGCGGTTTTTTTACTTCATAACAGGCCCGCTCCAAAAAAAAGTCTGCCAATGCGGGGATGTCCTCTTTTCTTTCTCTGAGGGGAGGGAGATGGATTGTTACTACATTGAGACGGAAGAACAGGTCTTCCCGGAACCGTCCGTCCTGTACCTTCTTATAAAGGTTATGATTAGTCGCCGCAATCGTCCGTATATCAATCCGGACAGACTGGGTTCCACCAACCCGATCAAACTCCCTCTCTTCCAGAACCCTGAGAATCTTAGCCTGAAGTTCAGGTTTAAGATCGCCAATCTCATCCAGAAAGATTGTGCCTCCATTTGCAACCTCCAATTTCCCCCGCTTCATCTGGAATGCCCCGGTAAAGCTCCCCTTTTCGTGGCCGAATAGCTCACTTTCAAGGAGTTCATCCCGGAGGGCGGCACAGTTAACAGCCACAAAGGGCTTTTTAGACCGGTCACTTGATCTATGAATCAGACGGGCAAAGACCTCCTTACCGACTCCGCTCTCTCCCAGGAGGAGAACCGTGGAAGAGGTGAGGGCAACTTTTTTAGCCATTTCAGTTGCCTCTTTTATCTTCTGACTTTCTCCTATAATCCCTGGAAAAGAACGATCGACCTCCCCCTGAAGATAGAGGTTTTCCCGTTTGAGCGACCTGCATTCAAGAGCCTTCTTAATTACGATATCGAGATGACCCGCTGAAAAAGGTTTCGTGATAAAATCAAAGGCGCCTTCTTTTATGGCCTCCACGGCCTTTTCAATGGTACCGAAGGCAGTAATGACAATGACAGGGAGATTAGGATATTCTTTTAAACTCCTGAGTACCTCCATCCCATCCATACGGGGCATCTGAAGGTCAAGAAATACAGCATCAGGTTCCTGCTGGGCTATGGATTTTAATGCCTCCTGCCCATCCGAGGCAGTAAGCGTCTGATATCCGAGCATCTCGAGCCTGTCTTTAATAATCATCCGGATATCACGATCATCATCAACAACAAGAATTTTTTCTCTACAGGGCCTTACTCCGCTGCTTAGATTGTCCACATCTGTTCTCCTTACTAAACTCCAGGGAAGACATAGACACACACATGGGGGATTATATGTGCATCTATTATAACTGTCAATTTATATACAGATAATTAATTGGCCTCCAGAACATTATAGACCACTGTATTGCAATTATAATGCCCTGTTGTTTTCTTAATTGATCTTATAATTACTTGAAATAATGAGGATAAATAGGTGTGCAATGACTCAGGGTTTAAATCTCTGTACACAAAAGGATACTAAGCAAACATGAAAGGATACACTACATACCCTGATGGAAAACTGGATTACTCATAGCCTTCCCTTAGTGGAAGGGATACCGCTAACCCTGATGTCAACTGACGTTGCCTCGTCAAGCGCCCTTGCAAATGCCTTGAACACGGCCTCGAAGATGTGGTGGATGTTGCGGCCGTATCTCATGTTGACATGCAGCGTAATGCCGCTTGATGTGACAAGCGCCTGGAAAAAATCCTCGATCAGGTCAGCGTCAAACTCTTTGATCTTTCCCCTTTTCGGAAGCGCCACGCTATATACCAGATATGGCCTGCCGCTGATGTCGAGGGCAACGGATGCAAGTGTCTCATCCATAGGAATTAAAGCACTCCCATAACGCCTGATGCCCTTCTTGTCTCCAACTGCCTGCGCAATCGCCTTACCAAGCACAATTCCTATGTCTTCGACTGTATGATGATAGTCTATATCCAAATCACCAACTGCGGCGATGTTGAGATCGAACAAACCATGTTTTGCGAAGAGCGTCAGCATATGATCAAGGAAAGGGATGCCGGTGTCTATTTTCCCTTTGCCCTGACCTTCAATTGTGAATCTCAACTTAATATTCGTTTCGGCCGTTTTTCGTTTAATCTGGCTTATTCTCTTCATCTGAAAATGCTCCTATGTACCTGTCATTTCCACGGAACCTGTCCCAGCATGATTTAAGCGGGGAGTGGGAATCCAGAACTATGCCCCGGTCTGGATTCCCGCTTACGCGGGAATGACGTTTTCATAAACCTTTGTGAGCCCTGAGCTGTGAGCTTGTCGAACAGTCGAAGGGCTCATGACGGTTCATCTGAAAATCCCCCCAAGTACCCACAAATACCCTTTAATAGAGACACTTACCATCGTGTCTTCTGCTGCGAAAGTGTTCTTAGTTGCTATTTCATCCTTATCCTGACTGCCTCGCTGTGTGCGTACAGGCCTTCAATCTCTGCCAGTCTTGATGCGACACTGCCATCATTTTTTATTGCCATCCTGCTATACATTACCACACTCGTCTTTTTTACAAAATCATCCACACTGAGGGGTGAGAAAAACCTTGCTGTTCCTCCGGTAGGTAACGTATGGTTCGGGCCTGCAACATAATCTCCCATTGTCTGGGGTGTGTAACTGCCAAGAAAGACTGCACCGGCGTGCCTTATTTCTTTCAGGAGTTTCTCCGGTTGTGCCACCTGCAGTGACAGATGCTCCGCTGCAAACTCATTCGTCAGTTCAACAGCTTCATTTAAATCTCTTGCCACAATGATGAGGCCGTGATTCCTTAGGGACTCTCGTATTACACGCCTTCGGGGCTGATGCTTCATCTCTGATTTTATGAGCTGTACGACTTTCTTTGCAAACGATTCAGATGTCGTAATAAGAACTGCAACCGCCTCCTCATCATGCTCCGCCTGGGACAACATGTCCATCGCAACGAATGACGGCTCCGCCGTATCATCAGCAACGATAAGTATCTCGCTTGGTCCTGCGATCATGTCTATATCCACCTGACCATATAAGAGCTTCTTTGCCACTGCCACATAGATATTGCCAGGTCCGGCTATCTTGTCCACGCGCGGTACAGTATCAGTACCATACGCCATAGCAGCAACAGCCTGCGCCCCTCCGGCAGTATAAATCCTGTCAGCACCGGCTATGTCCGCTGCAACTAAGATATATGGGTTTATTGCACCTGAATATCCGCCCACCCTGTCATTCCGCCATTTGTCATTCTGAACTTGTTTCAGAATCTCCTGACCCTGCCTCGTTTGAGACACTGAAACAAGTTCAGGTTGACTAAGGAAACCAGATGCTGGTGTCGGCGTACATACGATGACTTCTTTTACACCGGCAATTCTGGCCGGGATAACGCTCATCAGGACTGTAGATGGATAGACCGCCTTCCCGCCAGGCACATAAACGCCAACTCTGTCCAGCGGAGTAACCATCTGTCCGAGCATCACGCCGTTATCTTTATATTGCCATCCTGACGTCTTCTGGTGTTCATGGAACTTTCTGATTCTGGATGCCGCGTATTTTAAACTATCGACATCAGAAGGGTTCACCCTGGCATAGGCATCCTGGATGACTTTTTTATCTACCTGCAGCGTTTCAGGCGTTAGAGAAACTCTGTCAAACTTTTTTGTATATTTGATCAGCGCCCTGTCACCGTTAACCCTGACGTCATCTATAATCTTCCGGACTGAGTTCTCTATGGATTCCCCATAAGTTACACCCCTTGCAAGGAGTTGCGCCCTTACTTTTGCAAACCCACGGCTATCTGTTTTTATTAGCTTCACTCGAAAATCTCCGTTCAAATCCCCCCTATCCCCCCTTTACTAAAGGGGGAACTAATTTCCCCCTTTGAAAAAGGGGGACTAAGGGGGATTTTCATCTGCCTATGTGAGCCCCGGCTCATGACGGTTCACCTGAAATAACCCTTCTCAGGTCATCAACAATCCCCATTATCCTTTCATACTTGAGCTTCAGGCTGGCCCTGTTTGCTATAAGACGGGCTGTTGACTCTGTGACGACCTCAATTAATTCAAGGTTGTTTTCTTTAAGCGTCCTGCCGGTTGATATCAGGTCAACAATGACATGGGACAAGCCAACCAGCGGCGCAAGTTCTATGGAACCATAGAGTTTAATTATATCTGCATGGACACCGCGGCTGCCAAAGTATAGCTCAGTAATCCTGGGATATTTTGTGGCAACGCGTATCTTTGTCAGCTTGCCGTTCTTGTAAGGCTCTATTGCCTCCTTTGGTCCTGCGACCACAACCTTGCAATGCCCGAACTTAAGGTCAAACAATTCATAGAGGTCTTTTTCCTGTTCCAGCAGCATATCCTTCCCGACAATGCCAATGTCAGCAGCGCCATATTCTACATATGTGGGGACATCTGTAGGACGCACTATCAGGTATGTCAGGCCATGTTTGGGAGAATTAAAGATGAGTCTCCGGCCTGCATCTTTGACATCCTCAGGAATCAAGCCGAGCTTGTCAAAATACTCTACAGCATGTTCAAGGAGTTTTCCTTTTGCAAGGGCTATTGTAACAGGCTGTGCCGTCTCTTTCATTTTCACTCGAAAATGCTCCTAAGTACCCGTCATCCCCACGGAACCTGTCCCCGCAGGATTTAAGCGGGGAGTGGGAATCCAGAATCAGACCGCGGTCTGGATTCCCGCTTGCGCGGGAATGACGTTTTTCATGACACCTTGTGAGCCCTGAGCCTTGCTGCTACACGCCTTACGTCCTGAGCTGTGAGCGTGCCGAACAGTCGAAGGGCTTATGTCTGTTCACCCAAAAACACTTCACACTATCCCGTGCACCGGAACGGCCATAAAGGCCGGCGCTACCTGATCCGGACGATCTGCGCTCCCAGCTTTGATAGTTTCTCTTCGATGCGCTCATAGCCGCGGTCAAGGTGGTATATGCGGGAGATCTCAGTCTGACCATCTGCTACAAGCCCAGCAAGTATCAACGATGCACTCGCACGCAGATCTGTCGCCATAACCGGGGCGCCGCTCAGTTTTTGCACGCCCTCCACTATAGCATAATTACCCTGCAGTTTGATATTGGCCCCCATCCTGTGCAGCTCAGGTACATGGGTAAACCTGTTTTCAAATATCGTCTCTGTAATTACACTGAGCCCTTTACTGACTGTCATAAGGGACATTATCTGCGCCTGCATGTCTGTCGGAAAACCAGGGTACGGCATTGTCCTCACATCAACGGCATTCAATCCATTATCAGCAATAACCCTTATCGTATCACTCCCGGTCTCGATCTTTACGCCGGCAGTCCGGAGCTTACTGATAACCGCCTCAAGGTTCTGAGGGATACACTTCTTCAGAACTACATCACCGCGGGTAATAGCGCCTGCGATGACATATGTCCCTGTCTCTATCCTGTCAGGCATGATATCATATGTCCCGCCACGCAACTCTGAAACCCCTTCTATGACTATTGTTTCAGTGCCGGCCCCGCTTATCCTGGCGCCTCTCATATTTAGAAAATTAGCCAGGTCCACGATCTCAGGCTCACAGGCTGCATTCCGGAGCTCGGTCACTCCATCAGCAAGCGAAGCCGCCATCATCAGGTTTTCCGTACCTGTTACTGTTGATATATCAAAATATATCTTTGCGCCTTTTAATCTCTTCGCCCTTACCTCCACATACCCGTGTTTAATATCCACCTCAGCGCCCATCTTCTGAAGCCCTGCCAGATGGAGATTTATAGGCCTCGCGCCTATGGCGCAGCCGCCGGGCAGAGATACCCTTGCCTCACCGAACCTTGCAACAAGGGGGCCCAAGACAACAACTGAGGCCCGCATCGTTTTTACAAGCTCATACGGAGCCTCACAACTCTTCATATCCTTTGTATTAATAGTGAATGTATAACCGTCCGGCATGATGTGAGCGCCCATGCTCTCCATCACCTTCTTCATCGTCTTTATATCATTTAGGAAAGGGACATTATTGAGGATACAGTCTTCAGCAGACAGGATTGCCGACGTTATTATGGGCAGCGCAGAATTCTTTGCGCCGCTTATCTCCACCTCGCCTTCAAGACGCCGGCCGCCGGTTATTAATATCTTATCCACCTGCTACCTCTTTCAATCTCTCCGCATTATCCGCTGTTATCAGCGCCTCGATCATCTCGTCAAGATCGCCCTCCAGTACACCCTCCAGCCTGTGGAGTGTCAGACCAATCCTGTGGTCTGTAATCCTGTTCTGGGGGAAGTTATAAGTCCTGATCTTCTCGCTCCTGTCGCCGGTGCCAACCTGTCCTCTCCTCTCCTGCACCCTCTTTGCCCGCTCTTCAGCCTCTTTTATCTCGAGCAGTCTGGATCTCAGCACACGCATAGCCTTGTCCCTGTTCTTTATCTGAGACCTCTCGTCCTGGCAGGATACGATCATGCCTGTAGGAAGATGGGTAATCCTGACAGCAGAATGAGTTGTGTTAACCCCCTGACCACCAGGACCTGATGCGCAGAAGGTATCCACCCTGAGGTCTTTGGCTTCTATAGTAAGGTCCACCTCCTCAGCCTCAGCCAGGACAGCTACAGTGATAGTGGACGTGTGTATCCTTCCGGAGGACTCAGTTGCAGGCACCCTCTGCACCCTGTGAACACCGCTTTCAAACTTCATCTTGCTGAAGATGCCTTTTCCCTCAATAGTAAAGACTATCTCTTTAATGCCTCCGATGCCTATGTAATTTGAACTGAGTACCTCGAGCCTCCACCTCTTCTTCTCAGCATATTTTGCATACATGCGGAAAAGCTCCGAAGCAAAAAGCGCAGCCTCATCCCCGCCTGCCCCTGCCCGAATCTCCATAATAATGTTCTTTTCATCCCTTGGATCTTTGGGCAGAAGCAGGGTTTTAATCTCTCCCTCAAGCCCCCCCATCTCCTTCTCGAGCACCGTCTTTTCTTCCAGCGCAAGCTCCTTCATGTCATCATCCGTAGCGTCATCATTAATCAGTTCATCAGCCTCTGCCAGTTTCTGCGCCAGCGCTTTATACTGATTATACTTTTCCACCAATGGGGTCATCTCCCCCTGTTCTTTGGCAATGCGCTGAAACTCAGCACGGTTTGCGATGACCTTGGGATCCCCAAGGAGTATCCCCATGCCATTGTATTTTTCTATGATCTCTTCAAGCCTGTTGAATATGCTTTCTTCCAAAATAACTGCCACTTATACTTACCTCTCTCCAAAAAAAAACCTGCCATAGGCAGGTCTTTTTGATCTTAAAGCCTTAATATGCCTACTTACTGGCATATTTCTTTCTGAATCTCTCAACCCTTCCCTCTGTGTCCATTATCTTCTGCATGCCGGTAAAGAACGGATGGCAGCTCGAACATACCTCTACCCTCAGGTCCTTTACAGTAGAGCGGGTCTTGATTACTGCACCGCATGCACATTTGATCGCCGTTTCTGTATACTCCGGATGTATGCCTTCTTTCATAATTCTGCTCCTCCTTTTTCCTATCTGTTCATTGAATCCATGAAATCCCTGTTTGATTTTGTCACCTTTAATTTATCCAGTAAAAACTCCATGCTCTCAACCGTACTAAGCGGATTCAGCACCTTTCTCAGTATCCACATCCTGTTCAGGTCCTCCCTGCTGACAAGCAGTTCTTCCTTACGTGTCCCTGAAGCATTAATTTCTATCGCAGGGAATATCCTCCTGTCAACAAGTTTTCTGTCAAGATGGAGTTCCATGTTGCCGGTTCCCTTAAACTCTTCAAATATGACATCATCCATCCTGCTCCCTGTGTCAACAAGGGCAGTGGCAATGATCGTAAGGCTTCCGCCATCCTCGATATTTCGTGCAGCGCCAAAGAACCTCTTTGGGCGCTGGAGGGCGTTGGAATCGAGTCCGCCTGACAGTACCTTGCCGCTTGGCGGTATCACTGCGTTGTACGCCCTTGCGAGCCTCGTTATACTGTCGAGGAGTATCACTACATCCTTCTTATGCTCTACAAGGCGTTTTGCCTTCTCAATGACCATCTCAGACACCTGCACATGTCTCTGCATAGGTTCATCGAATGTGGAACTTACGACCTCGCCCTTTACCTGACGCTGCATGTCAGTCACTTCCTCAGGCCGTTCATCTATAAGCAGGACAATCAGTATGATCTCAGGATGATTGGTCGCTATTGCCTTTGCAATTGACTGCAGTAGCATGGTCTTGCCGGTACGCGGAGGCGCAACGATGAGACCTCTCTGCCCCTTTCCAATGGGCGTGATAAGGTCCATGACCCTTGTTGAATAATCCTCAGGGTGGTACTCAAGTTTGACCTTTTCCGTTGGAAATATCGGTGTCAGGTTGTCAAAGAGTATTTTTTCCCTTGCTATCTCAGGGTCTTCATAATTTACTGACTCAACCTTAAGGAGGGCAAAGTATCTTTCAGATTCCTTTGGAGGACGTATCTGACCGGACACTATATCTCCGGTCCTGAGATTAAACCGCCTTATCTGTGAGGGGGAAACGTATATGTCATCAGGACCCGGCAGGTAGTTATAATCAGGTGCCCTAAGAAACCCGAACCCGTCAGATAGTGTCTCAAGGACGCCTGAGCCGTAAATGAAGCCATTCTTCTCTGCCTGGGTCTGGAGTATTGCAAATATGAGTTCCTGCTTTCTCATGCCTGCAGCGCCCTCTATGCTCATATCCTTGGCCAGGGACGTAAGCTCACTAATATTCTTTTCTTTTAATTCTGTAAGGTTCATCCTTAGGCTCCTTTAGTATTTCATGAAAATCTGATAGGTTACCGTTATTAATATAGGTTAATGGATGTATTCGTTAGTGAGTGGCCCAAAATTAAATATCTTTAATAGCTGCAAGGGATTTCGTTAGTTAATCGGCGAGAATTACGCTCAGGTTTACAGTTAAAGTCATTTCTCCTAAATAATTTGTTACCTACCTTTATGGGTTGCACAAAGATAATACCGGATGATATGTAACTTTATATTATATAAACAATTTTCGTTTGTCAACATAATTTTAGTGGATTCCTACAGGTGGAGATCGGGGAATCCGGGGAGAGAAGATTCATTTACGCCACCTATTTTGCAAATAAGCCTGAACATCTCTTCATACCTCTCCCTTTTTACCGGTTCAAGGCCGTGGGCAAGGATGGAATTATTCCTGCTGTCAAGCAGGAGCTTCATCTGCGGCCAGTTATCAAAAAAGGCAGTGCCTGCCGGATCTCCCAATGACTTGAGGAGCTTATAAGCGCCGTAGAGGGGAAGCCTGATACGGTTGTCAATGTCACTCCTGAATTTACCGGCAAAATCTGCAGAGATGTCAGGCGGAAGCTGTCCCTCCTGAACATCCGATGTATTAATGCCCCTGGCAGAGAGCCTGACCTGGGCATACGCCTCAACCGCCCTGTAGAGGCGTGCTACGGCATCGTCATATTTATGCTCAAGGTCAGCCCGGCGTTTCGCATTTGACAGGAGGTCCAGGAAATGTTCACTCCTTATGCCGGTCATTCCAACGCTTAACTTCTCAAGAAAGGTGAGGTTTTCTTTCAGCATAGCGGCAAATGACTTCAGACCCGGAGGTCCGCCAAACACGGTCGCCATCTCAAGGGATTTCTGCGAGGGGCGAAGTTTCTCCCATGCCAGCCTGTGCTGGAAATTGTCCCAGTGGGCATAGCCCCCGGCTACATCCGACAGGGCCTTGTAGAGATGCTTTTCCCCACCGCTGACCCTCTTTGCCACACCGTCAAATATCTCTGAAACCTGTTTATAGCGGCCACGCCCAAAGAGTACAGCCGCGTCCTGCCGTTCTTTGATTGCAAGATGATCCCAGGGGTTAATCTGGTGCAGGACCTGTTCCCTGCCGTCAATGACGATGCCTGTCCCGCCTTTTGTCCTCTCACTGCCGCTTATATACCTGTACCCTGAGGTATCGTCAATTGTTGCGAGGACCAGTGAAGCTACCATCGGTTTAGTCCCGCCGGTGTAGTCTACGACCCAATCCCCTGGTTCAAGACGCCAGTTCTTATGCAGCTCTTTCCATTTGCCTGTTATTGCCTTATAACAGGAGAGGAGGTCGTTTGCATCTTCAGTAATAATCTCAGCCATCCAGACAGGCCTGTCAGTAAGCCTGGGCAGGATTTCATTATTAATAAACGGCCGTGTCTCTTCTGAGGCAAAAAAACAGAGGCACTCAGGCCTCAGCTCATTAACAGAATAGATAACAGGCTCAGGACTCCCGCCTATTGAAATAAGAAGCGCCTTTATCCGATGGTCAGCCATGTCATCAATATTACTAAATTTGTCTCAGGAAATAAATAGCGACGAGACAAAGGGGACAGATTTATTTTCCTTTATTTGACAGGGAAGTCAAAAGCTAATAGAATCCCATTGCTGATGACCACAACAATTAAAAAGATAGGGATCATATCAAAACCCAGGAAGAGAGACGCTGGCCCGGTATTATCAGATCTCGTCCGGTGGCTTAAAGACAGGGGCGTAGAACCACTAATGGACCAGGAGACAGCCGGTCTTATAGACTTTGAAAGCTCCTGGAAAAGAACTGATATAGCGGCACTCTCAGATATAATCCTCGTATTGGGCGGCGACGGCACCCTCATCAGTGTCTCCAGGCTGATAGGCGGAAGGGGCACACCTATACTCGGCGTAAATCTCGGAAGCCTTGGTTTCCTGACTGAGGTGACCCTCGAAGAGATGTACCCGCTTCTTAAGAGAATGCTCGCCGGAGATATGAGCATTGATGAGAGGTGGACACTCGAAGCATCCGTAAAAAGAGGCGATAAAGAAATGGCAAAATATACGGTCCTTAACGACGTTGTCATAAATAAAGGGGCACTCGCCAGGATGATCCTCATGGAGACTGTAATTAACGGACGTTACTTAAATACATACCGGGCTGACGGCCTTATAATCTCCACACCAACCGGCTCTACAGCCTACTCCCTTTCAGCCGGCGGCCCAATCATAAATCCCGCTGTCGGTGCAATAATAATAAGCCCCATATGTCCCCATACGATTACTAACCGGCCTATAGTCGTACGTGAAGATGTAATTGTTGAGGTAACCCTGCGAACTGAAAACGAAGATGTGCTCGTCACACTTGATGGCCAGGAAGGTTATCCACTTCAATATATGGATAAGGTAGTCATAAGAAAGTCTGCGAATACCATACGGCTGATAACATCTCCGGATAAAGATTATTATGAAGTGCTAAGGCACAAGCTGCGGTGGGGCGTATAGGGTCGCAGGGGCGCCCCCCTTATTGGCTCCCTTATTTCGCTGCCATGGCCGGCTCTTTGCTCATCAGGTAGACGTGCATGGCCTTTGAGGCCACCTTGGCCTGGCCCATAGCCTTTATAACAGTAGCACCGCCGGTTATGATATCGCCTGCTGCATAAACACCATCCCTCGAGGTCTTTCCTGTAGCAGGGTCAACAACGATGATGCCCTTCTTGTTGGTCTCAAGACCAGGTGTGGTATCTTTGATTATCGGATTAACACCAAAACCGAGCGCCATTATAACAGTATCTACCTCTTCT
Source organism: Nitrospirota bacterium (assembly GCA_020851375.1). NCBI lineage: Bacteria > Pseudomonadati > Nitrospirota > Nitrospirota bacterium. The sequence continues at coordinate 43,094 of JADZCV010000023.1, forward strand.
ATATAATTCGAACCTGGGATCGTCCGTGGACTCCTTCTGCCTGAGGCATCAGGCTCGCCAAGCTCCATTTTGACACACTCCATCGCCCTGACAAAATAATTATCATCTCCGATAAATTTGACAGGATTCGTAAGGAATTTAAAGTGAACCCCCTCCTGTTCAGCATGCTCCATCTCGCGCGGCAGGCACGGGGCCTCCTCCCTGCTCCTCCTGTAGAAGACTGTAATGCTTTCCGGGTGCATCCTTGCTGAAGTCCTTGCCGCATCCATTGCTGTATCGCCTGCCCCAATAACTGCTATCTTCTTTCCAAAGAATACAGGAGTCAGGCTGTCAGGGAAAAGGTCTGCACGCATAAGGTTCACGCGTGTAAGGAATTCATTTGCTGAATAGATACCGCAAAGATTCTCTCCAGGTATACCCATGAAATAAGGCAAACCAGCGCCTGTACCAACAAGTACAGCATCATAACCTTCGGCGAAGAGATCATCTATGGTCAGTGTCTTGCCAATCACTGCATTACATACAATCTCGACCCCCATCTTCTTAAGCATATCAATTTCATTATCTATGACATCAATCGGGAGTCTGAATCTCGGGATGCCGTAAACAAGCACGCCGCCAGGTCTGTGAAGCGCCTCAAAGACAGTAACCTTATGACCAAGCCTTGCAAGCTCGCTTGCGCCAGTAAGTCCTGCCGGTCCTGACCCTACAACAGCCACCCTTCTACCTGTCGGAGGGGCAACTTCAGGGATTTCAACTGACCCGCTCATCCTCTCATAATCAGCCGCAAACCTCTCAAGCCTCCCTATGCCTACTGAAGGGCCTTTCTTTCCGATAACACACACGAGTTCACATTGCTCCTGCTGGGGACAGACCCTCCCGCAGATAGCAGGCAGCAGGTTGTATTTCTTAAGTGTCCTCGCAGCCCCTATGAAGTCTCTCTCCTCGATCTTCTTAATAAATGCCGGGATATCAATTCCAACAGGGCAGCCCTTGACACACGGGGCCTTGCAATTATCAAGACACCTCATGGATTCAGTCAGTGCGATCATCTCCTCAAAACCAAGAGGCACTTCACTGAAGTTATTTACCCTTACTGCAGGATCCTGCTCAGGCATATCCTGAAGAGGTATCTGCATACGTTCTTTATTTGATATGGTCCCGCTCACCGGCATTTCTCCTTATTTTAATGACAACCAGCCTTGCATGCATAAAGCTCTGAAGCCTTCTTCTCATAAGGCACGTACATCTTCTGCCGGTACACAAGCTCATCAAAGTTTACCTGATGTCCGTCAAAGTCAGGACCGTCAACACATGCAAACTTTGTTGCCCCGCCAACCTCAACACGGCATGACCCGCACATCCCTGTCCCGTCCACCATTATGGCATTCAGACTGACATAGGTCCGTATATTTAACGGCCGTGTCATCTCGGATACCGCCTTCATCATGGGCACAGGGCCGATGGCTGTAACCATATGCACCGGCTCATTCTTCAATATCCCTGCAAGGACATCCGTAACCAGCCCTTTAATGCCGGCGCTTCCATCGTTGGTAGATACCTCTACGCTGTCACATACGGTTTTAAGTTCATTCTCCATCAGGACAAGGTCTTTTGTCCGAGCGCCTACTATAGAAATGACCTTGTTGCCAAGGGCCTTTAATTCCCTTGCTATCGGGATAATAGCGCCTGTGCCATAACCGCCGCCGATGAGGATGCATGTCCCGTATTTTTCTATATGAGATGCCTGGCCAAGCGGACCGACAACATCTGTGATTGAATCTCCGACTTTAAGATTGATAAGCTCCGTACTTGTCCTGCCGGCAGCCTGGACTATAATCCTGACCGTCCCCTTATCCGCATCCCAGCCGGAAATACTGAGAGGAATACGTTCGCCATTTGAAGTGACCCGTACGATAATAAACTGCCCCGGCCTCATCTTCTTTACAGCAAGGGGGGCTGAGATCTGCATCATAACCGTGTTTGGCGCCAGCTCTTTCTTCTCAAGGATCGCATAAGACATAGTTTAAACCTCATAAACATAAGTTAGTGTGAAACTGTAAATTAGCAACAAAAACGTTTCATTGTCAAGTAGAAAATAGCCATGACGCCGCTTTTTTTAAAAGCGGGGACAGCCATCACAAAAGGCTCATGGGATCTACGTCTGCCTCAACCTGTGCGCGCATTATCATACCCTGAGCGCTGCCAGCCCCACGGCCTCGCTGACTCTGCCGCTTCATCTCATCAAGCGCTTTTCTTGCACACCTGTTAAGCGTCTTTGCATCCTTTCCCCTGATAATGATATGCCAGCGGTGTTTGCCCCGTATCTTGCTGAATGGCGCTGATACAGGGCCGAGTATGTCTATCTCTCCCCTGCTGTTTCGCATGAGAATTTCTTTAAGCAGCTCTGAAGAAGACGCCACCTGGTCCTCGTTATTACCCTTTATGAGAAGCCTTGCAATGCGCTTGTACGGCGGATAGCCCAGTGCCTTCCTGAATGAACTCTCGTCATCATAAAAACCCCTGAAATCGTGTCCGGATGCGTGACGGATGGCATAGTGTTCAGGGTTGAATGTCTGCACTATCACCTCACCTCCTTTGGAGCCGCGGCCAGCCCTGCCAGCCACCTGTGTCAGGAACTGGAATGTCCTCTCGCCGGAACGGAAATCAGGGAGGTGCAGGGATGCATCTGCAAGCAGGACACCTACCAGTGTTATGTCCGGAAGGTCCAATCCCTTAGTGACCATCTGAGTTCCAATGAGTATGTCTGCATCCTTATTCTTCATGCTCTGGAAGATGCGCATGTGGGCGCCCCTCCTCGCTGTCGTATCCCTGTCCATCCTGATTATCCTTGCATCCGGCAGGAGCTTCTTTAACTCCTCCTCAACCCTTTCTGTTCCTGCGCCGAATGCCTTCCATCTGCTGCCAATACACTTAGAACAACTATCAGGCGGTTTAATAATATAATCACAATAGTGACAGCATAAGTTACTGGCGCCCTTATGATATGTCAACGATACACTGCAGTTGGGACATTCCGGGGAATGGCCGCAGTCAAGACAGAGCAGAAACGGGGAAAAACCGCGCCTGTTCAGGAAGAGCAGGGACTGCTCGCCCCGCTCAATCCTTGCCCTGACTGCATCCAGAAGTTCATCCGTGAAGATAGTAAAGCCGGGCTTCTTTCTCAGGTCAACCACCCTTACAGCCGGCAGCGGCAGTTTGTTGATCCTGTCAGGCAGGGAAAGATAATTATACTTACCCTTCTCCGCATTATAGTAAGACTCGAGTGACGGCGTGGCAGAACCGAGTATGACCACGGCATTTGAAAGCTTGGCCCTCATGACTGCTACGTCACGGGCATTGAACCTGAAACCCTCTTCCTGCTTGTATGTGTGCTCATGCTCTTCGTCCACAACAACAAGGCCGATCCTGTCCAGCGGCGCAAATACTGCAGACCTGACGCCTATTACGACATCCACATCTCCGCCCTTTATCCTGATCCATTCAGTCCTCCTCTCGGCCTCTGTAAGTCCGCTGTGCAACACTGCTACCTTATCACCAAACCTTGAGACAAACCGCATGATAAGCTGAGGAGTTAAGGATATTTCCGGCACAAGGACAATCCCCTTCCTCCCCAGTTTGACGATCTCCTCAAGGGCTGACATATAAACCTCGGTCTTGCCGCTCCCTGTAATGCCATGAAGGAGATGGACAGCAAAAACTCCTCCGGTAATAGAGCCCGACAACTTTTCAAGGACGTCTTTCTGGGAAGGCGTAAGTTTGGGGGGGGGACAGGGCAGATCATTTTCATCGCTGAACGAGGCAGGGACATGATATTTTTTCCTGGGAGAAGTCACCCCTTTGCCTTCAGGGATACCTGAAAGCGCAGTCTTAAGTACCATCCCTATGGGAAACATATAATAGTCAGATGCCCACTTGCAAAGGGAGAGCATCATCTCATCAATCAGGGGTTCAGGGTCAAGGATGGTGTAAATGGGTTTGATCTCTTTTTCAGAGATCCTGCCCGCATGATGCGCTGGCAGTTCTTTCGATGCATTTATGATATAGCCGGTAATCTTCTGTTTGCCAAATGGGGCAATTACACGCTTTCCTTTTGCGACCTGATCCTGGAGTTCAGGCGGGCACTTGTAGGTAAACAATTCTTCAAAAGGACGCGGGACTGCGACTTGCAGGAACATAGGGTGATATTAGCACTCTATCAGTCCTCAAAGCAATATAAGTGACGGAGTGTCGAGCAGGGGTTGTAGCCGGTCTTTGTCCAGTTCCCGTCAGAGAGGCTTGACTCTCCAAGGCTACCCTCACCCCTTAATGGCGCCGCAGTTGTCCATCCCTCGCAGTTGCTGATGGTGCTTTCCAGTGTGCCATTTGAGTAAGTGCCGGTCCATGTGGTTGTTGAGAGATAGTCCCCTGTCTCTGTCTGGCTGATCGCCGTAAAGAGACTGCCATCTATCAGGTCTGCCTTGTTATTGGCAACGAGGACACCGTCAGGCCTGACCCACGGACCATCCGAGGTCAGGCGGTCTTTGGCATGGACGTAGTCGGAACTGGATGTATATGAAGAGAGCCATGCCTTGAAGTTGGATGCATTCGAAAGCCCGGCTTCCACGGCCAGGGACTGGCAGATGGCATCCCCGGCAGCAACTCCCCTGTTTACGCCAGCGCCTGGCCATGTGCTGAGATCGCCTGTCCCGCTCGAGGATGTGACAAATACCTTCTTTCCGAATGTGGCAAAATCCGGCAATGGCAGACCTTCTCCTGTCTCAAGACAGAGGAGGCGCCAGGAGGATGAGTTACAGCCGGTACTGTAGTTATGCGTCCAGCTATAGGTCGTGCCGTCTGTCCAGCCGCCAACAGCGTGGACCATCAAGTTGCTTGTATTACTTGTCCAGTCATAACAAGTTGTATTTCCTGAAGCATCATAAGTGCCGTCAGCATTCGTGCCGGTCATATATTTCTCGCCTGCTATAAAGGCATTACCTGACTCATCATATTTCACAGGCGCATAGACCGTCCCGTCATTGACCAGTTGGGAGATATCCGCGCTGAATGGGAATCCGTCTCCTGTCCTGACCCAGGGACCTGCTGTGTCCGGCAGGCTCGCCTGGCCGCAATTGTCTGACTTTTTTCCGGTCAGGTTATGGACACGGCAGTAGGCATCGTTACTGGAATCAGAGAGCCATGCCACAAATGTCCCGCTCAGTCCTGCCTCACTGGCAAGGGACTGACATATCGCATCCCCGGCCTCAAGCCCGGCCTTGCCTCCTGCGGCAGTCCAGGAACTGAGATTACCGTTTCCTGTGGCAGATGTAGCAAAGGCGGTCGCCGGAGCAGCCTCGGTCGTAAATGTCCATGAGAAGGCATCCTGTAGAGGATTCCCAGCCAGGTCCCTTGCACCGGTTGTTATCGTTGCAGTATAAATCGAAGAATAATTAAAGGGGCTCGAAGGAGAGAATGTGGCTGTATAGGTTGCCCCATCATAGCGAACAGTGCCGCTGACACTATTACCGTCCGCATCGCTGACTGTAAATGTATTGGTATTGATGGATTCCGGATCCATCGGCTCGCTGAAGGGAGCGGCGATGTTCGAGGCTACCGGAACAGGTGAAGGCGAACTGCTGCTACTGCTCCCGCCGGGGACCATCAAGCCGAAGATCTCCGGCGGCGTGGGATCGAGCCCTTTGCAGTAAGTATAATCTCCTATTTGGACTGGTCCCCCATCACATGAGACCTTACAGCTATTATAGAATGGATAGAGCTCACTGTAATCCGGATCTGTCACGGGCATGCTGTCTGCGATCTCTGATGGATTCTTGACCACTGTGAATGCTCCCGTCTCCTTATTCAGCTTGCAGAGGTCCATGCAACCGCTCTTGGATGCGGAGTCACACTTCCAGACAGCGGGAGTTGTTGAGTCTGTCGGCGGCACAGGAACTACAGGCGAAATGATCTCCCTGTGCTCAGGTTCTTTAACTGCTCCGGTCTTGGAATCAATGACCGCGTTTGTTGCAAGGCAGATGTTGCATGGCAGATACTCGAAGAGGTCCGTGACATCTCCCTTTTCCGGCTTGCATGGGGGCTGATCTTTCTCCCCTTCTTTCGTACAAGGCGGGTCTTCCGCTGGAACCTCTGCCTCCTTCGCGTAACAAAGATTAATGAATTCCTCAGGCAGTTTGGTGCCTTTGAAGGTCTTTAGATAATCGAGCGTTTCAGGAAAGTCCGGGATATTGTCCGTAGAAGAATAGGCTGTGGCAAGCTCTACCTTGCTTGATGAAGGCGTGCCGCCGGCAATGGGGATCGGAAACTTCGGGTGGATATCAATCAGGTCTATCCTCTTGCTCCCGAAAAAGAAATCGAAGACAGCGCTGACATAGAGCCTGAGTTCCGCAAGTACCTCAAAGGATGCATTCGTTTCGACACCGGAGTAAATCCCGAGGGCAGAGGTGCGGCTTTCCGGACGGACATCAAATTCGTTACTGCGTCTGTTGTCAGTCCCTTCAAGCATCGAAATACCAAACTGTCCTGCTGCGCCTGCCTTTATAGTCGGGGTCACCTTGATATAGGCATCCCAGTCTAACCCCGGGAGACCGTCCACCCATTCAGGAAGCATATCCGCCGGGTTATCAGGATACTTGATGCTCGCCGACGCCTCAGCATAGACAGATGGCTTGTTTTCGTCATTAGATCTGGACTCATATGATTCGAATTTGAATACTCCGCCTGGATCGTAATCAGGCCGGTAAAAAAAACCAGTTAATGGCGGGGCCCAGAGCTTGTCTCCAATAGAGCCGCGTGAACCAAGACCTATCTGGCTTATCCAGCCTGTCCGAAGGTTCTTATAATTACCCAGTGAAGGCATCGGTGTAGTATTGATATTAATACCAGGGATAATGCCATAGATGTCAGTCAACCTGATTGCAGCAGGAGATGGGGGCACGTCAAAAGTATCATCATCGAGAGGGATATAGGTATGGTTCGTTACATAAGGCAAATCAGCCACAACAGTGTTGGACTCGTACTTGAAGTGAGGGCTCACCTGAAATGTGCCAATGGGGGTATCGACATTAAATGAGCCAGGGTTGATATCAATTGACTTCTTTTTCTCTTCAGTGTCGAGGTTCAGGCCATAGCCGGAGAGGATCGGGTAATCCCCTGCCATGGGTGTGCTCTTATAAAGCTGACCGGTCCCATAATGGACACGCTGCAGTACTATGTTCTGTGTGATTGCATCAAATTTCCCGATGACAGGCAGTTCCACACTCAGTTTGCGGTAACCCTTGAAACGCCGGTTGATCCGGTCGAAATCGAGATAGCCTACCTGCTGTTTTACGACCACATCTCCAATCCCGATATTCAGGGAGGCCTGGGAGTTGACCGGTCCATCCAGCTTGGGAGAAAGCTGACGGAGAGTACAAACCGCGGCATCCGCCATGAGATCCCCGCTCCCGCCGCGGCCGTTCCATCCTGGACTCGCTTGTTTCTGGCTTGATCCGAGATTGCTTCCGGCATAGATCTGTGTCGCATAGCTGTTGCAGGAAGAGTCCTGTGTAACACAGGCCGCGGTATTAGGGTCGCTGCTAAATGTTTGAAAGAGTTCACACAGCTCACCCACGGCATCGAGGACAAAAGAGTTGTCACAGTCATTTTTTACCTTTCCTGTGACCACCTTTCCATTTGTTAGCAACGATTCTTTTGGGTCATCAGTTGCACTGCCACCTCCACCGCAGCCATTAGCCGCGAGACCAACCGCAACCAGCAGAACTAACATGGAAAATATATGTTTTTTCATCACACATTCCCCCGGAAATCGCTGTCATTTACCACAAAGACGCAAAGGACACACATTCCAGTCATTCCCACGAAACCTGTCCCCGCAGGATTTAAGCGGGGAGTGGGAATCCAGAATCAGGCCATGGTCTGGATTCCCGCTTACGCGGGAATGACGTTTTCACGGTTCTTTGTGAGCCCTGAGCTGTAAACGTGCCGAACAGTCGAAGGGCCATTACGGTTCCCTTCCAATGATACCTATTACACACTATGTGTAAAAAAATACCGACAAAACACTAAAACAAGTTATTTTACCATAATGCCAATTTGTTCTGTAGAATTATTGCAACATCTGTACCGGGCTGACTCCTCAGCTTGATATTTAATCCTTTGTCTTCTCTGAGTCACTGTGGTAAAAATGGAGGTTGATATGTACGCTGACTTTCTCAAGATTGCGGAGCATGCAGCACGTTCTGCAGGCAGTATCCTGCTCAAACACCTTGGAAAACCGCTGGATGTGGAGTTCAAGGGGGATGTTGACCTTGTTACAAAGGCAGACCGCCTTTCAGAAGACTCTATTGTCTCGATAATCCGGGGGGCTTACCCGGGCCATCAGATCCTGGCTGAGGAGGGGACGACTCAAAAAGGGGAGTCAGGATACCGCTGGATCATAGACCCCCTCGATGGGACAACGAACTATGCCCACACCTTTCCATGTTTCGCTGTCTCAATCGGTCTTGAGGCAGACGGTAAAATGGTTGCGGGGGTGGTTTATGACCCTGTCCGGGATGAATGTTTTACAGCTATGGAAGGCTGTGGGGCGCACCTGAATGGAAATCCAATCCATGTATCTGATACGGACAGCCTTGACTCAGCCCTTCTCGCAACAGGATTTCCTTACGACAGGAGGAAGAACCCTGACAACTATCTTGAACTGTTTAAAAAATTCATGATTAAAGCACAGGAAATAAGAAGACCGGGCTCTGCCTCCATAGACCTGTGCTACCTTGCATCAGGCCGGATAGACGGCTTCTGGGAGTGTAAGCTCAAACCCTGGGATGTTGCTGCTGCTGTTGTCATTGTCAGGGAGGCAGGCGGCCGGATTAGTGATTTCAGTGGAAATGCATATAGTATATATGGTAATGAAACCCTCTCAAGCAATGGCAGGATTCACAAAGAGATGGTTGAAACCATAAAATAGCCTGGCAAAGAGCTCACTCGAAAATACTCCTAAGTACCCGTCATCCCCATGGAACCTGTCCCCGCAGGATTTTTCACCCCGTCATTCCCACGGAAGTGGGAATCCAGAATCAGGCCCCGGTCTGGATTCCCGCTTATGCGGGAATGACGTTTTCATTAACCCTGGTGAGCCCTGAGCTGTGAGCGTGCCGAACAGTCTAAGGGCTCATGACGGTTCACCCGGCCTCTCGCCAGTTCCTGCCAACACCGCTGTCTACTTTAAGCGGCACTGTAAGTTGTAACGCACCCTCCATCTCAGCTATTACAATATCCCTTGCAGCAGCAAGTTCCTCCTCTGGCACCTCAAACAAGAGCTCATCATGCACCTGCAATATCATTGCAGCCCTCAGTCCTTCCCTGACAAATCTTCTGTGGATATTGATCATGGCAAGTTTGATTATGTCTGCGGCACTCCCCTGGACAGGTGTGTTTACTGCAATCCTCTCGCCAAACTGCCGCAGGCCGTTGTCTTCACTTGCCAGTTCAGGGACATACCGGCGCCTGTTGAGCAGTGTAGTCACATAACCGGACTCTTTAGCCCTTATTATTGCAGCATCTATAAATGACTTTACTCCCTTGTGCCGCAGGAAGTAGTTATCTATATATTCTTTTGCCTCCTGTTGTGTTATACCTGTGTCCGATGCAAGACCATACGGGCTAATACCGTAGACGATCCCGAAATTGACCGCCTTTGCCCGCCTTCTCATTTCAGGTGTTACATCAGACGGCGAAAGTCCGAAAATCTCCACTGCAGTCCTCGTATGGATATCTTCATCATTTATAAACGCCCGTGTCAGAAGCTCATCTCCTGAGATGTGGGCAAGTATGCGCAGCTCTATCTGTGAATAATCCGCAGACAGGAGGAGGCAGCCATTCCTTGCCACAAAGGCCTCTCTTATGCGCTGACCCATTTCCGTGCGCACCGGTATATTCTGGAGATTGGGTTTGCTGCTTGATAACCTGCCTGTGGAAGTAACTGCCTGGCTGAATGATGTATGCACCCGGCCTGTATCAGGGTTGATCAGGCTGAGGAGGGCATCGGCATAGGTAGATTTTAGCTTTGACAATTGCCTGTACGAGAGTATCTCCGCAGGCAGCTCATGCTGCAGGGCAAGCTCTGTAAGGACCCCTTCATCTGTTGAAAAACCTGTCCTGGTCTTTCTAATGGGTTTGAGGCCGATTTTGTTGAACAATATACTTGAAAGTTGTTTGGGTGAATTTATGTTAAACTCCTCTCCTGCAATGTAATATATCCTCTGACATATCACGCCCATATCGCGCTCCATCTCTTTGGAAAGCGACATCAGTATATCGGGATTAACCCTTATTCCTGTCATCTCCATTTCAGCCAGCACCTCAGCAAGCGGGATCTCCACATTACGGAACAGGTCATGAACGTCTGTTTCAATGAGTTTTTTCCCGAGAATTTCCTTAAGACGAAGGATAACGTCTGCCCGCTGACAGATGCGCTGTGTATCCTCATCTGAACATCCGCCATTGGCCTGGGGTTTCGCCTTTGGCGACAGCAAATTCATGTGCAGATGCTCGAGGGCAATACTTTCAAGGCTGTGGTCAGGCCGGCCCGGGTTCAGGAGATGTGAGGCAATCATTGTGTCAAAGTCAAAACCGTGCGGTCTCATGCCTGAACGATTCAACAGGATCATTTGTCTCTTGATATCGTGTGAACACTTCAGGATATCCTCAGACTCAAGCAGCAATCCCAAATGAGACATTATCTGCCTTAGCGTTAATGTCTCAGTAAACAGTGTGTCACCGGCAACCGGGATATACCACGCCTCTCCTTCCGTGGCTGACAGGCCCATTCCTTTCACTAAAGCAGTCATCGCATCAGAACTGACTGCATCAATATATAATGAAAACCGTCCCGCATCCCCTGTCTTTTTGATAATGTCTGCGAGCGCTCTTTCTTCTGATACGCACGTGTATGTTAAATTCTCATCTTTCGAAGAGGTGTGCCTGGTAAAGTGCCTCAGCAGGCTTGAGAATTCCAATTCCCGGAATAGCCCGATTATTTCATCGTAATCCGGCGGTTTTATCCTGAAATCTTCATAATCAATATTCAGAGGCAGTGAGGTGTTTATCAGCGCCAGCTCCCTGCTGAGTCTTGCCGCCTCTCCCTGTTCCTGCAAAAGGCTCCTTAGTTTCGGCCTCTTTACATCATCCAGATGTACCAGCAGATTCTCTATTGATCCGAACACAGATATCAGCTCCCTTGCCGTCTTCTCCCCGATTCCTGTTACCCCGGGAATATTGTCAATGGAGTCACCCATTAGCCCCATAACCTCTGCCACCCCTGAGGGGCCAACCCCAAATCTCTCCATCACATCAGCCTCACCAAAGAACCTGTCCTTCATCGGATCATAAACCCGGACATGTGGTGTAATAAGTTGAAACATGTCCTTGTCTCCTGTGACAATTATCACATCGTAGCCATCAGCCTCCCCTCTTCTCGAAACAGTACCAATGACATCATCCGCCTCATACCCCTCCAGGACAAGGACTGGGATTTTAAAAGCCCCTGTAACCCTGTGTATATACGGTATCTGCACTGAGAGGGCATCGGGCATTTTGGGTCTCTGTGCCTTATACTCCTCATATAATTCATGCCGTTTTGTCGGTCCTTTGGGATCAAATGCAATACAAAGCAACCGGGGGTTTTTCTCATTCAGAATCTTCAGAAGCATGTTTATAAAACCGTACACAGCATTCGTTGGAAGGCCCTTTGAGTTTGAAAGACCTCTGATGGCAAAGAATGCCCTGTATATGAATGAGCTGCCATCAATCAGATAAATTTCTTTCAGGTCATTTTTCATGTATGGCCATTGTAAATCTTTTGTTTATCCTTGACAATATAGACGCCTTGCCGATAGTATTAAACTTCTATATGCGCCTGAGGCATCTTAAAAGAATCAGTTTATATCTCCTGATTATTCATTTTACGATCATCCTTCCAGGAGGCAACATCCTGCCTGCAGAGATAAAAGGAAAAGTTGATGCTAAGATTATATATACAATAAAAAAAGGGGATACACTCTGGAGTATCTCAGAGAAATATTTAAAGAATCCTTTCCTGTGGCAGAGGTTATGGTCGGCAAACCGCTATATTTTAGATCCCAGTCTTATTGAACCAGGTTTCGATATTGTCATACCACCCCTTGTCACAAAAATGCTTGATGAACGGCCGCTGCTGCCTGCTGAAGACACTGCCAGTGCCCCGGCTATAACGCCCCTGGTGGAGGCAGCCCCGGCACCGCCTGCCGGCATGGAATCCCAGATACTCTCCCCTGTGGCTGAGGCGCCGCTAAAACCGCCAGATACTGCCATGCCACTGCCACCTGCTGAATCTACAGGACCATTGTCACCTTCAGAATCCACTGCATATGTTCCCGGCGCTGATATATCCGGTCCGTTTCCTGTCTCGGAAGGGACATATCTGATAGATGCACCTTCTGCAAAGAAGGCGCTGATCGTTGGAATGGATAAGTGCAGGGAGTGTCACGAAGGTCCTTATGTTCAGTGGAATAAAACAATTCACGCAAAGTGGAAACCACAACTTATTAAACCTGAAAAGGTCAAAGAAATAAAGAAGACAGACTGTGAAACATGTCATGGGCCCGGGAGCCTGCACGTCAGGGACCCTGGAAATCTTATGAATATCATATCATTTGGCGCAAAGTCTGCTGACACGAGGGATGAACAAAATGCCGTCTGCCTTAAGTGTCACGAAAAAGGGGGACTTTTCCACTGGAAAGCAGACAGACATGGCATGAACCTGCGGTGCACTGACTGCCATCATGTTATGGACAACCTGTCCGCGCAGGGACTCTTGAATGATACATCAGAAAAGGATATATGCCTTAGGTGTCATGTTCAGAAGAAGAAAGACTTATTGCGTTCACCACACCTATCCCAAAATGAAGAAAAGATGTCCTGCTCAACCTGCCATGATCCGCACGGATCTGACACGCCAGGCATGCTTTCTGCAATATCAGTAAATGACAACTGTTATAAATGCCATGCAGACAAGAGGGGGCCTTATCTGTTCGATCACCTCCCTGTGCAGGAAAACTGCCTGCTCTGTCATGAGCCGCATTCATCAATGAACCGGTCTTTACTTAAGATGAGACAGCCATTCCTGTGCCTTGAGTGTCACTCAAACCTTCCTGTAAAAGGAGCCTCTGTGCCTGATGCGCATGATGTGCTGAATCCAAACAGCCGTTTTACATACAACAAAGGGTGCACTAACTGTCATCCGATGATCCATGGCTCACGGCATCCTTCAGGTGCACGACTTCAGCGATGAAAATAGTATTTTTTATACTTCTTATAACGTTCCTGATTTCCGGCACAGGCTGGTCTCAGGAAGATCAGCACACCCCTCCGCTTCCTCAGGCGGGGGATAAAGAAACAGACACAGCAGTATCCACTACTCCCCTCACGGCAGGGGATGAGGCGAAAGTTGAAGCGGCATTACCAGATAAGGCCCCGTCAAAACCGGAAGACAAAGAGATACTGTACAGCCCTGCGCCGCCTTCGGCAACGACCGTAGAGATACTGTTTACACCGGCAACAGAAGAGGTATTGTTCAGTCCGCTCAGGGAACCTGAAATAGAGCGGGCGGAATTTCATGCAGAACTGACAACAGATTTCCAGGCTGTTGATCTTGACACCAACTCATCAAAGGCCAGTGAATACAGAAAACTTACAGACGGCTTTTTTATAAAGGGATTCTCTTTTACCTACGAAACCCGGAATCAGGAAATCAGCAGCCGCTTCAGCAACATAGCGCCTCTTGCCAACTTAATTGATGATGGACACGGGGATTTGCGTTACAGGAGGTATGGAATCATTGACATAAGTCTTGGCATTGATAAATTCCCACATGATTACTCTAATGATCCTGACATCTCAACACTGCGGGACAACTATGACTTCAATGTCAGATTAACGCCTGGAGACAAGTTTGCCATTACGACAACGTTGAGGGTGGAAAACATGAAAGGCAGAAGGCCTGTTACATTCGAGAATCTGACAGGGTCGGCGGGCACGCCTTCGGCAATTACGGAGATCACTGAACCCACTGACTTCACCACCGCCTCGTTTGCCATCGGCCTTGAGTATTCAGACGATCTTGTTGACATGCAGTTTAACAACAACGTGCAGGTATTTGCCAACACACGGTCCGATGAGCTCTTATGGGATAATCCCTGGCAAACAGGCGCTTACGGACGTGCAATGGCCGCTGATGACTATACTGTTCATACCCTCACATTTAAACCATCAGTCAGGATTGCAGATAATATACGGCTGATAAATTCTCTTTCATACAGCAGGGTCATCAATTCGATTAAACTTGTCCCCTTCACTACCGTAGAAGGTGTCGGCAGTGCATTTGAGAAGGATGTCCTTGACCCTGATGTAAGGAGCCTTAATGTCTCATCAACGCTTGCAACAGTCCCCTTCCATGACGTAAAGCTGAATATAAAATACAGGTACTATGCGTATGAGAACGACACACCTAAAGTTGAGGAACCTCCGGCATACGTAATGCTGGACGGCAACGTCACAAAATATTCAAGGAACCCGAGATATACTTCCAATATCATAAGGAGTGCCGGCATTGACGGCAACTGGTATATATCAGACAGGCTATCCGTTGATGCAGGGATTGAAGACCGGGGTAATCCGAGGCGCGAGCGGGAGGTGGCAGAAGAAAATATCAAGAGCTTCTTTATTACTGTCAAATCAACGATTCGTGATAACTTGTCAGGACATATGGGCTACAGGTTTGAGAGAAAGAGGGGAACCTATGACACTTCCTACTACAAAGCAGTCTATGATCCACTTAGTGATGTGAATAATCACCCGCTTATGCGTGCCTTCGACCTGTCCGGGTCAGACACACATACTATAAAGGGGGAAATCAATTTCCTTCCGTTTGATTTCCTGAATCTGAGCGCAAACCTTTCTGCAACAATGGCAGAACACACGGACGTATTAATCGGGAGGAGAAGCTCTCACGCAGAGTCTGCATCCATGTCAGCAGAATTAACCCCTTTTAAAAACCTCCTGCTGTATTCTCACTATATCTATAACAGGACCACTATTGAAAGCAGATATTCCTGGACGTATGACAGCACCCTTGCATCATCTTACCCGCAGGAGACAAATCCCCTATTATCCGGATATATAATTCCGGTTTCAGAGACAATTGAAGACAGGACAGGCAGTTATGCCGCTGGTTTCAGTTATGAGCCATTTAAGAAGATATCAATCACCGGAAATATCAGCAGGCATGATTTTTCAGGGACATCTGTCACGATGCCTTCTGTCAGCAGTACCACTGATACATACGAACTAAAGATATCCTGCAGTCTGGGCAGCGCAGCCTACCTGTCACTCCTGAAATTAAAGGGACTGCGGATCAGCGCCGGATATTATTCCGAGGTATATAAACGGGATGACTATGCGCTGGATAACTTTCCTGATCCTGTTGATGTCATTGTTATTACTGACCCTCAGGACCTTTTCCTTGGTGTGAGAGAACCTGATTACAGATTGAGTTTGTTTTCACTATCACTTGCTTTTTATTTCTGATTGTGCTTCATTATCAGTAAATACGCCGTAGAAATAACATTTTACTCTTGACTTGTTAAAATCATTTCATTAGAATTTCATGTAATATTACTACGAGATGACACTTTCCTTTAATAATAACAAATGAAAGGAGGTGATATTGTATGACGAAAGCTGAATTTGTTGATGCTATCCAGAAAGGTGCAAAGGGGATGACCCTGAGCAAGAGGGAAACAGAGGAACTTGCTGATTGCATGTTTGAGGTGCTGTCCAGGTCCTTAAAGAAGGACAGGCGGTTTGTTTATCCAGGATTTGGAACCTTCTCAGTCAGAAACCGCAAGGCAAGAACCGGAAGAAATCCGAGGACCGGTGAGACAATAAAGATTAAGGCAAGCAAGACCATATCCTTTAAACCAGCCCCAAAGCTAAAGAATATGCTGTAATTTATAAAACGTAACGTGAAGAGAGGGAGGGCTTAATGCCCTCCCTTTATTTTTTTCCGGGAACCTTCTGCCAGTCTTCCATGAATTTCCTGATGCCTATATCAGTAAGCGGATGCTGGGCCAGCTGCAGCAGCACCTTGAATGGAATCGTTGCAACATCTGCTCCAATCATTGCGGCATCAACTACATGCACTGGATTTCTTACGCTTGCAACAATTATCTCAGCTGTGTATCCATAGTTATCGAAGATGGTCCTTATCTGTCCGATTAGTTCCATACCTGCATAGGACACATCATCAAGGCGTCCGACAAAGGGGCTTACATATGAAGCACCTGCCTTTGCTGCAAGAAGCGCCTGCGAAGGTGAGAACACGAGGGTGACATTTGTCTTTATATTCTCCGCTGTAAGCCTCTTCACGGCCTTTAAACCTTCCGGTGTCATCGGTATCTTTACAACTATATTCTCATGGATGGCGCTAAGCTCCCGCGCCTCTTTTACCATGCCATCCGCATCCAGGGATATTACTTCTGCATTAACGGGGCCGTCAACGACAGAGCAGACCTCTTTGATAAGTTCCCTGAATTCCCTGTTCTCCTTCGATACAAGAGATGGATTTGTAGTAACCCCGTCTATAAGACCGAGGCTTACAGCCTCTTTAATCTCAGCTATGTTTGCTGTATCTATAAAAAATTTCATATTCCCCCCCCTTATAATATTTTATCCAGTAATTCCACTGTATGCACCACGCGCACCGGCATACCTGCCCTGTTCAGTGAATCCTCTATATGTATCTTGCAACCGGGACAACCTGTTGCAACTATCTCAGCATTGCTGCGTCTTATACTCGCTGCCTTTCTGTCAGCAATATCTGATGCAAGGTCATAGTGGCTGAGGCTGAATATGCCCCCAAAGCCGCAGCAGGCATCTGCCTCATCCATTTCTATAAACTCTGCATCTCTTATAGATTTCAGGATATCCCTTGGAGACCTGTATATGCCCAGTCCCTTTTTCAGGTGACATGGATCATGGTATGTTACTCTAATTCTGTCTCCAGATGCAACATTGCTGATTTCCCTGTTCACGGGATTCCTGCCATGAACAAATTCGTGAATATCCGTAACTTTCTCTGAAAAACGTTTAACCATTTCAGGATTGACACTTACAGGGTGGTTTAGCAACGAAGGATATTCCTTTTTAAGTGTATGTCCACAGGTCGCGCAGGAAACGATAATTGCCTCAAACTCATATCCGGAAAAGAGTTCGATGTTCTTCTCAGCCACTTTTTTTGCAGTTTCCATGTCGCCAAGGGACATCAGAGGAACTCCGCAGCAATACTGACCTTTCGGAATAACTACATCATAACCCAGTTTGTTTAATACACTCAACGTTGACCTTCCAATATCCAGGGTGGAAAAGTTTATTACACAACCAGGGAAAAAGGCCACGACCCCTTTTGCCGGACTGCACTTTGTCCTGACTACCTCAGGATATGAGGAAGTCAGGGGGCGGCTGCTGATAGCAGGCAGTTTTCTTTTCTTATTATTTCTTACAAAGGGGAGAGTTCCGGTAAAGGGCCATGTTTCCGGCAGCAGATTATAAATTTTTGCAGGAATGGATGACATCCTGAGAACGATGGAAAGCGGCCACCTGTTCCCTGCAACAACCTGCGACATGAACCGTCCAACGATCCCAAGCCCCCTGTTTTCTGCCATCTGGGCCTTTGCAGCAAAGATTATGTCCCCAACCCTGACCCCGCTCGGGCAGTTCACCTCACAGGTGAGGCACCCGATACACGATGTTATAATGTTATCAAGCGTCTCTGACGTCTCAATGCGCCCGGTAATGGCAGCCCCTATAAGGCTCAGCCGGCCCCGGGCCACCATGGTCTCATCTTTAGTCACAGCATAGGTAGGGCAGCCTGCCATGCAGATGCCGCACTTGATGCACTTTGCGACCTCGTTTTTGACTGATGCGAGATAGTTCATCTGAAATGCTCCGTTCAAATCCCCCCTCTCCCCCCTTTACTAAAGGGGGGAACTGATTTCCCATTTCCCTGATACATCTCTCTCAGCAATCCGCCTGTATGCGACCTCCTGACCTTTGCAACATCCTCAGGCGTGCCGGATGCCACAAGCTCTCCGCCGCCGTCACCCCCCTCAGGCCCAAGGTCTATGATATAGTCTGCATTCTTGATTACATCCGGGTGATGTTCTATGACTACCACGCTGTTGCCGGCATCTACAAGCTTGTTGAGCACGTCAAGGAGCTTCTGGATATCGGCGAAATGGAGACCTGTCGTAGGCTCATCGAGTATATACATGGTCCGTCCGGTCGCACGCCTTGATAGTTCCTTTGACAGCTTGACCCTCTGGGCCTCACCACCTGAAAGGGTCGTTGCCGACTGGCCAAGCCTGATATACTCAAGACCCACATCACGCAATGTGTCAAGCTTGTGTCTTATTATTGGTATTGGCTCAAAGAAATCGAGTGCCTGGGCAATCGTCATATCCAGCACATCTGCAATGTTTTTCCCCTTATAATGAATATCCAGAGTCTCTCTGTTGTATCTCTGCCCCTTGCAAACCTCACATGTGACATAGACATCAGGGAGAAAGTGCATCTCTATCTTTATAAGACCGTCACCCTGACACGCCTCACAACGGCCGCCCTTCACATTAAAACTGTATCTGCCTGCCCTGTATCCCCGCATCCTTGACTCAGGAATCTGGGCAAACATGTCCCGTATGTGGGTAAATACACCGGTATATGTCGCAGGGTTGGACCTCGGCGTCCTCCCTATCGGCGACTGGTCTATGTTTATAACCTTGTCAAATTCCTCAAATCCGGTTATCTCCCTGCAGCCGTCATTACTCCTGGATCTTTTGTATAACCTGTTTGATAAATTCTTAAAAAGGATTTCAAAGATCAAAGTACTCTTTCCTGAACCCGAAACCCCGGTAACAGCGGTGAATAGTCCTACCGGTATGGAGACATCTATCCCCCTGAGATTATTTCTGACCGCTCCCTTTACAGTAAGATATCGTTCCGGTCTCCTGTGTCGTTTTGGCAATGATACTGTAAGCTCCCCAGCCAGGTAGCGGCCTGTAAGGGACTTTTTATCCTTCTTTATCCTGGCAGGCGTTCCTGATGACACTATCTCTCCGCCATGAACACCTGCGCCAGGGCCCATGTCAATGACATAGTCAGCCTCCCGTATGGTCTCCTCGTCATGCTCAACGACAAGCACGGTATTGCCAATATCCCTGAGCCTCTTGAGGGTTTCAAGAAGCCTCTGATTATCCCTCTGATGCAGGCCAATGCTCGGCTCATCCAGCACATACAACACACCTACGAGGCTTGAACCTATCTGAGTCGCAAGCCTTATGCGCTGCCCTTCCCCACCTGACAATGTTGACGCCTCACGGTCAAGGGTCAGATAATCAAGGCCGACATTTGACAGGAATTGCAGGCGTTCTCTGATCTCCTTGAGTATCCTCTCCCCGATAAATCCTTCGCGCTTACTGAGTTTAAGTGTATTAAAAAATTGTACAGCGGATTTGATTGATAACCTCGTTACATCAACTATGGAATTTCCATGTATTCTTATTGAGAGCGCCTCTTTCTTTAGCCTGTTGCCGTTGCATACCGGACATGCCGCACTTTCCTCACCCTCATCCATAAGGATGACTCCGAGACCATCGCACCCGGGGCATGCGCCGTGCGGGCTGTTGAATGAAAAAACACGGGGGGTAACCTCCGGATAGCTGATACCGCAATCAATGCAGGCAAGCCTTTCACTGAACAGTATGTCCTCTCCTCCTATCTGATTTATCACCACTATGCCATCCGCAAGCCTCAGGCCGGTCTCAACAGAATCAGCAAGCCTCCTCCCCAGCTTGTCATCATGAGCGGCGTTTTCTGGCTTTCTCAGGACAATCCGGTCAACCACTATCTCAATCGTATGCTTCTTATTCTTGTCTAATGTAATCTCCCCCTCCAGGTCCCTGATCTCTCCATCAATCCTCGCCCTTATAAAACCCTTGCCCCTCAGGTCAGAGAGCTCTTTCCTGTATTCTCCCTTCCTCCCCCTGATAATGGGTGCAAGTATCTGAAGCCTTGTATCAGCAGGCAGGTCAAGCACCCTGTCAACCATCTGCTGAACGGTCTGCGCAGTGATCTCCTTTCCGCACTGATAACAGTACGGATGTCCTATCCGGGCGAACAACAGCCTTAAATAGTCGTATATCTCTGTTATTGTACCGACCGTAGAACGGGGATTCCTGCTGGTTGTCTTCTGTTCGATTGATATGGCAGGTGAAAGACCTTCTATGGAATCAACATCAGGCTTGCTCATCTGCTCAAGGAACTGCCGTGCGTATGCAGAAAGTGACTCTACATACCGCCTCTGTCCCTCGGCATAGATGGTGTCAAAGGCGAGCGATGATTTTCCGGAACCACTGAGACCGGTAATGACGACAAGTTTATCGCGGGGAATTACTACATCAATATTCTTTAGATTATGCTCTCTCGCACCCCTGATGACAATACCCTGCTGTGACATGAGGATATTTTAACACAGAAAGGCCTGTTATGACATAAGTCCGGCATCAAGGCCTAAACCCTGACCTGGACTGCTTCATGTAAAGAAGATACCCTTCACCTGCTGCAAGAGGGAAGTCAACACCTGCAGGCTGGCCATTGTGGTAAAACGCCGTCTCAAATAGTCCGCTGCCCTTATTGTACCTCTGTACACTGCTCACGATTGTGTCATCTCCAATCGCCTGCAGGAGCTGATAGCCGCTTAAACCTGCGGGCACACATGGGAACGTCACCACATTCAACCCTGCATTAAGGTCAACAGTTACGCATTCGATATACGAGTTGCCAGGATGTACTGACGGGCTAAAGGAAGCCGTCTTATCTGCCTTTGAGTATACTATGATACCGTCGCCATATCCTACCGCAACATCATCACCTGCCGGGGAGGCTGACTCATACCACGTTGTCTTGTAACTGCCGGAAGCCTTATCATAAACCATAATCTTCTCTATCTCTGAATCATCACCAAGCATTGAAAGGAGACCATATGATGAGGTGGATGCACTGACCGGATAGCCAAAGATATTAAACCCGCTGTGAAGCATGATATCTATATTGACTGGCAATGAGTCCCCGTTCATGGGGGCGCTCCCTGCCCCGAGTTCTTCAATATTGGTGGAACCATCATTATCCGGGTCTCCATTCGGCCCATTGCCTGGATCTATGCTCCCGTCATCCAAAGGATTGAGCCCGCTGGCCACTTCCCATCCATCAGTCAGGCCATCACCATCAGTATCAGGATCATTGGGATCAGTCCTGTTTTGATATTCTTCGAGGTTAGTAAGGCCGTCTGAATCATTATCCAACAGGGCATCAGAAGGATCAGATGGATCAAGTCCATGTAATGTCTCCCAGTCGTCAGGGATCCCGTCATTATCCGTGTCAACAACCGGCTCTCCTGCAGTTACGGGATAGAGCGCAGAGACAGAAAAATTATCCGAGAAATTGAGAGGGAATGTCTCGTAACTTATTCCCGCGCCTATACCACTCCTCACCTCAATTACAATGTCTTTTGTTCCGGACGGTTTCCAGTTAACCCCGTCAGCACCAAACAGATTGCTGAGATTGACATAAGCCTGATTAGTGCCTGCGCCATCACCAACATATGAAGAGACGCCAAAGGGGTTCTCACTGCTATAGGCAATAACCATCCATCCGTATGGATCAACCGCACCACCCTGATTATCAATGGTAACAAGCATCTGCTTCGAATCGGAGATAAATGCATTCTCCCTCGTTGTAGTAACAGAGGACAATGCACCCGAAGACCATTGTGCAACCTCTCCTCCTTCTACCCTGGAAAAGATCCGGTAATAATAGGTCGTCTCCGGCAGACAACCGGCGACACTGACCTTCATAAGACCTTTTGTGCCGGCATGGGAACGGAGCGACTCCATATCCTCTTCCCGTTCATACTCTCCTGTAATCCCAGGATTTCCGCCATATAATGGGAATAGAATTACCTCCAATTGAGAGGTTATCTCATTGTTACCGGCAGGGTCTGAATAAATGGATATACCTGGTGTGGTGGAACCTGAAGCCTGCCATACAATGGCAAAACCAGAGGACGTTACATCAGCTTTCGAGACATCCTGGATAGTGACAGCAGACCAGGAGAAGGCTGCCGGATACAGCATAGCCGCCAGTATAACCATAATGTTTATCCAGTGCCGCAATAATTTCTTCATAGCCCTGCTTCTCTCTGGTTTAATCCGAATACATCCCCGCCTTCACTCAAAGGCATTAATAAAACTCTGTCCAGTCCGGTACTATCAGCAAACCACTTTCTAAATCCTTCATAGTGGCGGGCGTGGGTAACACCACCGCTTGCACCGCTCTTCATTATGCTCGTGGAGTCCGTAATTTCGTTTTTAGACGCTGTTGCCCCTCTCCTGTATTCATCATAGACACCGACCATATGGCCAAACTCGTGGGCAGTCATCTCAGGATTGTTCAGCAGGTGCCAGTTGAGCTCATCACTATTTCCACTGCCCTGGTGAACAAGGACGTCGTGATGGAAACTGGTACCTGAAAATACGGCATCAATTATCACCGGATAACTCTCCCCTGCCGGCGTCACGATAGAAAACCTGGCACTCCAGATGCGCTCGATATCTTTTTTCCATTTACTCTTCACCCTGTCTACTTCTACCTGGGTAACTCCATCAGCCGGGATGAGGTTAATCGCAACATGAACTAAGACTTTCCCGTCTTTCATCTCTATGTCATAACCGTACGGCCAGACAAAACCATTCATGGCCGTCATACGTCCCGCAACTGTCTCACGGGAAATATCACCAGTCTCAGCCGGAAAGCAAACCTGCGCCCAGCTGATAATTATGAAGAAACAAAGTAGCAAACCTGTTATTGTCCTAATCTTTTTCACCTGAAAATGCTCCTACGTACCTGTCATTCCCACGGAACCTGTCCCCGCATGATTTAAGCGGGGAGTGGGAATCCAGAACCATGCAATCGGTCTGGATTCCCGCTTACGCGGGAATGACGTTTTCATGAACCCTGGTGAGCCCTGAGCTGTAAGCGTGCCGAACAGTCGAAGGGCTCATGACGGTTCACCTGAAAATTCCCATTCAAATCCCTTATGCCTGACCCCATCAATTTTGTTGCCCCGGCAATCCGCCCCGGCGCAGGATCAGTTCACCGCCGGTGAGTATCGCCATACGTCTGATGCCGGCAGCCTTCAGGCTGTGAGCAACCTTCTCCGATTCTCCATTACCATCATCAATTAATATGTAAAGCCAGCGATATTGTGTATCCTTCCCGCCTCTACCAGTAACCGCCGATAAATCCCATTCATTTCCATCTGACCGTAACTTATTGTGCATCCTTATGATACTTAATCCAGGAAATATTGCGGACAAGTCTGTAAGGGAACTGTCTGGCTTCCCGCTTGCCTGTGTACTCCTCATATCAACCAGTACTATGTCGCGATTACCGGCGGTAATTTTCTCAAGATCCTGATACGAAAGATACTCAAGCCTCTCTTCGCTGAAACCGCTCCTATGCGTTGTTGGAAGGTTCAGCGACTCCCACGCAGAAAACCCGCCTTCCAGCACCGCTGCCTGTATACCGGTTCTTGTATTCAGTGCATCTGCGGCCTCCTCATCCAGATCAGTACGTATCCCGTCTCCATAAACGACTACGGCACCGACAGGTGGAAGCTGCTTTTTACTGATAATTGCAGCGGGTATACTTATAGCTCCAGGTATGTGTCCTTCTCTGTATATCTCACTGTTTCTGATATCTATTATTGTTACCTTGCTTCCCTGCTCCAGCATCTCCTGCAGCTTTTCAGGGGAAAGGGCAGACCCTGTCTCCGGGACTGCAAAGAGACCCATGATAGCCACTATAATGACGGTACAAATCTTTTTCTTCATACAAAAATCACTCCTCATCCAACTATTATTCTCCCGGCCTCCATGGGCCAAACGGTACTTTCATATCTATCATAACTACTGCAACAGACGGTATGTCAAAGTCCTCACCAACAATCAGTCCGCCTGAAACAGATGCAGCCTCCCAGCGGCCGGTCTCAGAGTCGAGCAGTCTGATCGCCCTGACGTTTGCTGTGCCAAGCTCACGGATCAGATTATACGCCGAGTAGTGATCAGGGAAACAGGAATAGCTGAAGACATTGGCCCCTGCAGCAAGATTAATATCTGTGCATGTGCCCTGGCCAAGGTCAAGGATATTTGTATCATTAAACCTGACCCACAGGAATGTTCCCGACTCCAAGGCAAAGTTATTGCCGGCTGGTGCACCACCAGTCCACTGCACTGTATCTGCCACAGGCTGCGGCAGGAGTGTGGTATAGCGCGTGATCTCTGATACACCAGCCTGTTCATTCCATAACTTAAGAAGTGTATAGGCATCTCCCTGATTTGAAACCATCCCCTCTGTTACTGCTACGGTATTCTGGTTGTCAAACACAGGCTGAAGGTCCGGGAGTGTTCCAGCCATTACCTGACTGCGGCCGCTGTGCAGCTCGGACCAGATGAGCCTTCCGGATGCCAGTGAAGGCTTCTCCTTCTCAGACTCTGCATTCGTTAACTGGACGCTTGCAAGATTCGACAGGTGAAGGAGCCGCAGATTGATGTCAAGCTCCCCTGCAGAATCCTCTGTGTAGACTACCCACTTATCATTAATATATGGTCTCGTTTCATCTTCAGGTGTATTAGTAAGCCGTATCTCCGCGTTTCGCCTCAGGTTGTATCCATATAAATCAAATTGACCGTTCCTGTTATCAGCCCAGACAATCCATTGGTTGAATATCGCCGGGTGGTACTGACCGCCTGGATTGTTTGTTATACGGCGAACATCACCTGTCCGCAGGTCTTTAAGGTATATCTCGCCATAACCCACATCCCTGAAGTCCTGCCACACTACAAGCTGATGGTGAATAGCCGGATCAAGCTGATCCTGTGTTGTTGCATCTACGGCCTCTGTGACTGCTGTAATCATGTTATATGCCATGAGCTGCCATGGAGCGCCGGGATTTGAAACAGGCTTTGTCTGGTACACAACCCACGGCCAGTAAATAACCGGCTTTCTCTCATCAAACTCCGAAGTCTCGGTAATAGCAAAAGCCGGATTGACGCTGCCAGGCTCCTTAGCCCATATATCCCATGTGCCATCTGACTGCCTGTCCTCCCAGACAACAAACCTGCCGTCTGTGCGCGGACGCTCCTGGTTAAGGGCATTATTTGTTAGGACGACAGGAGAAGCAGCGCTGTTGCTCAGATCAAGTGCAAATATGTCCCAGTTTCCATTGCGCTGATCCTGCCACACCACCCATTTGCCAAAGGCATATGCCTCCTTCTGACCGGCATTGCCTGCATCAGACAGGAGAGACCCGTCTGAAACCATGTCACCAACATAGACAAGTCTGACAGCGCCGGCTGCACGGCCAAGCCCATCATTGACTGTTATCCTGACAGAATACCACCCGGGCGGGACCACTACTCCACTATCATTTCTGCCATCCCAGGTAAACCCTGTTGTGTTTGCATCAACCTGGCCAAGGATGTGATGCCGCACCCTTGCCACGAGCGGGAAGGAAAGGCCATACTGCCGGTTGACTGACCAGCGTACTATTGTACCAGCGCCTGTCGCAGGACAGGACGTGCCTGCACTCGCTCTTGCCCGCACCTCTACTGTATGTTCACCATCACTTAGCCGTGTAAGAATAATAGGCGCTCCGGCACCTGTATCCGGCCTGTAGTAGGTACCATCCAGCCGGTAACAATAATAGGCGCTTCCGGATACCAAAAGGGCGGCATCGGCCAACCGGCTCGGCATTGCAGGCACACCTGTTATAACTACAGGCTCTGCTGCCGCATCAACTGTCCACGCGGCTACTACTGCCTCATTATCAGGGTGATAGCTTCCATATTGGCTGCGGCCTGATACAGAAAGCAGTACCGGGCCTGAAAACCCTGTCAGATTAATCGCCTGGGAAACAGGGAACTCCCCGCTCCATGCACCGCTGCCGAGGCGGTAGCGGTAGAAATCAACGTTCTCACCCCCGACAGTGATAGCCGCATTACCACTCCTGATTGGAGAGGATGGAACACCACTTAAAGTGGGATAACCAAATACGCCACGGAAGACATCCATGTCTGCACTGAGGCTGTCCGCTGTAACCACACCATTAAATCCGACAGTTACACTGGTCGGACGCACAGAGATGGAATCTCCGGCTATGAAGAGCGTCTCAGAATCCGTTGTAATATTCTCAATCCCTGGGTCAGCAGTTGATACTGCAATCGTTGCTATCTGATGGGTCTCTTCGTTGCCTGCCAGGTCAGCAGAGTAGTACTCAAGGATGTGAGTACCAGCCCCCTGAATATTGAATGGATAGGCAGGGACAAAATCAGGGGCTGAATCTAATTTATAATATGTCCCAACCGGACTGTAATCCTCTGCAATAAAGAATATCTGTGTCTCAGGCAGGACAAAGTAAGTATCGTTTATCTTCTTATTCTGCCCGGAAAGCAGAAGAGTCGTTACCGGCGGTTCTGTATCGGTCCCGATTGGTTCGTAAGTAACTGTGTATTGATATTCACCCAGCGCAACAAAGTCGAAGATATTGAGATATGTAAGCTTCGCATTGTCACCCTGCCTGTAGCGGATATTGGTCCAATAGTTGTTGGGATTTAACACCTTTCCATCAGACCTGACAACACTGCCGATACGGAACCTTGCCTGGGCCGGGTCGTCAACACGCATGAAAACCCAGTTCTCTCTGTCTGCCGTGGCCCTGACCGTTGCTGAATAACCGCTGTAAGCAAGCACCCCGACGTTGTCAAGGCGATTTACCGGCAACGTGTTGCAGTCACTTTCATACAGGGTATCAGGTATCAGCTGCTCTCCCCCCAGTGTCTCTGCAAGGAAGTCGCGGAGATTATCCCTCCCCGGCTGATCGTTCATGACCTCGTGTACCATAAACCAGGCGTTTATATCCCTTATGAGAGACGTATCCCGGCCGCCCAGTTCAGGTGCATGTGTGTATGATGCCCTGAACTCTGTGAATTCACCGGAAAGGGTGGTTATCATATCCCATGCTCCCTTGCGGCATTTGCCGGGCTGAATATCTCCGAGATTTACCGTCAGAGACGTACTGTCTGTCTGCCGGTCATCCACACGGGACCCTATAAGCTGAGGGACCACAAGCAGGCCCTGAAGATTCTCAACTATGCGGGGCTGCTCAGAGGCGATCTTTACACTCCTTGCCTGACCGAATCCTACGTTCTTTACCATAACACCGAGGGTAAAGGGGATCGGGCTCTCAACGATTTGTGGTGTAAATGGATTATCGCCATCTACATCCCTGGGCTGGAAATAGGTAATCTCAAGCTCAGGGTCGGGTTTGACTGTAATGGTATCCGGAAGGACACGGAGTACATCCTGAGAGATCTCCATCCCATAGATGGAACCGGCAAGCTGGGCTCCAATCGCGTATTGCCTGCCATCAGGTGTTGTGCCTCCGGCTGACAGTTTGGGGATGATGAACCACTCAACTACAGCCTTTTGACCCGGAGAAATAATACCTGTGCCGTCTATTGCCGTGATGCTTTTAATCTTTGGCGGCTGGACAAAAAAGAGGTTCGACGCATCTGTGATAGTACCGTCCCCTGCATCCATACCAAAGGTCAGTGCCGCAGAAAAATCCGTGATACTGGCATCACCCTCGTTATTCGTAACCTCCAGTGTTGCCAGAAAGCCGACCCTTTCCATGGTCAGCTCCTGAAGTATCTCTATCTTGACATATGAGCAGAGCCCCTGATACTGCTGCGCAGCCTGGCCCTTCCCTGTCATAAATACCAATGCCAGGCAGGTTGCGGCTATCACCGGATAGAGATATTTTTTCATATTCTTAAGCGTCATCTGCCTTCCCCGTCAGAACTTAGATATTCCCTTACCTTCTTTTCTATCCCTGTCTCTTCTTCACCGCCGCATTTCTGATGAGCGAGCACCCCGTTTGCAAAATATGACTCATACTCATCCACATCAAAGTTGTACACAACCGAAGGCTGTTCCGTACGAATGATCTCAACAATCTCTGCATCCTCTCCATCCGGCAGGACCAGGAGATCCCCGGATTTAAGGAGTCTGCCGGCAACCCATTTATCATCACCCTTTACCCAGAAGAAATGCTCATCAGTGGTCTCAAGACGGCTAATGAGCGAGGTCCCTTCACTATTCTGCCGGCGATACCTGAGTTCAAGGATGTGATCAGACTCACGGACATAAACCTCTTTAACAACCCCGGCATGACCGTCATAGGTCATGACCTTGTCACCAGCCCGTATCTCCTCGATCTTCTGAACACCCCCGTCTGCCATAAGAATTGGTGTACCTGCTGCAAAACAACCCTGTCCTCCGTTACCAGTAAGATAGTTTGGCTGGCTGGGGTAAGGCGGTGGAGGCGTGCCACCTGGACCAGGAGCACTTGAGATAACAGAACCTATCAAACAGCCGGCAAATTGGGCAGCACTCGACGCAAGGAATTCTACGGGTTTTCCAAGCCCTGCAGCATTTTGCGCAAAATTCGCCGCATGTATTCCAACCAGAAGCCCTACCGCAAGTCTTCCCATTGCCTCTCGCTCCGCCTGGGAGATATAAGAGTTCGTACTTCCACGAACTATAGCCCCAATCCCCTGGACAGCGTCAGTAAGTCCGCCAAAGTCAATCCCTGGAACAAGCCCCTCCGCACAATCGCCAATTGGACCCGGAGGGAGTGCATTGACATTGCCTCTGTAAGTAATATGATAGGGCACCTCTACTGTCTCCATAGCGCCTAACCGTGGCATAAAGGAGATTAACGGTTCTAACCGTGCAGTACCGGTATCAGCAGTCTCAAGAATCACATTATCCAGCCCTTTCAATCCAAAGTTGGAAACTTTTACAATAAAGGTTGTCTCAAAGCCAGGTGTAATGTTGGCAAGCTGGACATAAGGGGGGTCAATCACAAGGACCGGAACCGGCACGTGTGTCTCAAACCTCTGTTCAATCTTGAGCTCATACTTGTCTGTAAATGGAACCGGCACCACATTAAAGGTCACAGTGATCAGATTCCGGTTAAGTTCAGCCTCTTCCAGAATCAACTGATCTGCAACAACAGTGATAACACCATTTACATAACTGTGCCCTGGCGCATTCACCTGATATGACCAGTCTCCGGGATTGAGTCCGTCCAACTGAATCTCTCCATTTATATCTGTATCCGGTGATACTATCTGTTCATGGATAACATTATTAAATGTCCGCACCGTCGCCCCTTCGACACGCTGGCCCAGATTATTATAAATCCTGAACAGAGCAGAACCCTTCAGCTGTGATGTGACAAGGACATAAACATTTACATTCGTCTGCTGAGTGGAGTTTGATCCGGTGATGACAAATTTATCAGAGTGATCACCAAAGGCAGTGTCAGAAGGAGGAGTAATCACGACATCAAATGTCCGGGCCTCTCCAACCCCTATGGTGCCAAGCAGCACCTTGCCTGAACCGGATCTCGGCAGGTTTGTGGATATCCATGTCACATCCTGAGGCACACTCATCTCAGCATCAAGCAGTTCCCTGAGGCCGTTATTTCTTACTGTTACAGGTATGGTGCGCACCGTACCGCGGGCAGCGCTTACCTGAACATAACCTGCAGCCGGACTCTCAAGCGTGATAACCGGGACAGCAGGGGCGAGGGTAACTGACCCGTAGAAGACCACTGACGCGCCCTGAGCGGAACTCAGCATATATTCCACATTGGCTGCAGAAGGCGCATCCATATCAGCGGACAACTGCAGTGATACATTCTTCTTTTCTCCCGGTTGAACCTGATAACCTGACGGCAGATTGGCCTGTCCCTGTATCGTGGGTTCATCTATTTCATTTCCAAAGGCATCTATTGTATAGGCACGGAACTGTGACGAAAATCCGGTAAGAGGCGTATCCCCCGGATTGTACAGGGACACATTGAAATTAAATGTATCTGCCTTTGATGACCTGATCGAGGCCTGTACAGGGGAGATATATACCCTGAACAGCGAGAAGCGGTACTGATCAATAGTATCGTATACGTCAGGGTGTGCTGCCCAGATTATAAATTCACCGCTTATGCCCGGTGTCGGGTGGTATTGATAACTGTAATTTCCTGCACTATCCGTTGTGATATCAACAAACCACTTGAACCCGCGGAGATAGAACCCAATCTTAAGCGGGGTGTCCGGCTTCGGATCTCCTGTACTGCGATCTATCGCCTGGCCGCTGATATTTATTACATCGTTGTTTGAGTAGGCATCACTGTCAGCCTGGGCAGTGCCGTAATACTCTGACAGGGTAATCCCGGACTGCATGGTCCCTGTTAATTGTACAGTGCCGTTAAGTGCCGCGCCGGTCAGTTGATAGCTGAACTTATCCACGACACCGGTAAATGTAATAATCGCCCCCTCTTCGAGATTTGCAGGTACAAGCACCTGAACATCTACACAGAGACTGCCGCCGCTCGGAATCGTTACATACCCTGTTCCGGACGAAATCCTGGTGCCCGGAGGGTAACCTTTGTAAGTGCCGCGGCTTATCTCAAGGCCTTCCCCGTTCATAATGGCAACATAGATATCACCCGGCTCTGTCCCATTGGCACGGTTAACAACAACATCCATGTCAGTGTAGCCGGGGTTTCTTACGCACACATTGACCATACTTAACCCGCCGGCCAGTGGAACCTGATCAACCGTCATAGTGATCATGGCTGGAGGATTCTGCACACCTGAGAAGACTACATCACGCTGGTATACCACCGTGCTGCCCGCCTCGCCTGTTTGCCTTGTCGTAATCCTTAAAATATGGTCATCAGTTGATGAGCCTATTGGGACAATAATATTATTGACATACGTTGTATTCGCTGCAATTATCTGATTAATATCCTGTTCATGTGAATAGGTCTCTGTCCCGTTTACTGTCAGGCGCAGACCGAGGTGATTCATTGGGAATGAGTTCACAGCCTCCCTGTTCTGTACCGAGACCTCAAATTTACTGAAGTAGCCGGTAATGAGCGGCCTCGGGTTTCCGTTTACATCCGGATTTGCCATTGCTGATATGACAATAGGATAGACCTCTATCTTCCTTGGCGGACTTTCCTCTCCACCAGCATTAACAGCTCTGACGGCATATTCAACGCGTGAGGCGCCTGCATAGAATATATCTGTGAAAGAAGGGGTCGTCAGCAGCGCACTATTTAGTTTGATGCCTCCACGGTAGACGTTATAACCAACCGCTGTTGGATCACTGCTGGTCCATGCAAGTATTGGCGCATTGCTGTTATTGATAAAGACCTGCAGGCTGCTTACTGCACCTACCGTCAGATTAAAGATTACCGGCGCAGCAGGGTTCTCATTTCCAATAACATCGGCCGAGGCAACTACGTAGTTGTAACTGCCGCCTGTTGCAGGATAGTCTGTCGCTTCAAAACTCCCTGCACCGCCGGCTGAAACTGTCCTGATCCTGGTTCCATTGCGGTATACAAAATATTTGGCCGGCAACTCACCGGATAAAGGTGAACCCCATGTGACCCGCACGCCTGCTGTACCCAGGTTCACGGCAACATTCTCCGGCATATCAGGGGCCAGCCGATCAGACAATGCCTGTACAGGCAATGACATCACACTCTCTGCGCCCCTGCGGTCCGTTGTAACTCCATAGCAATAAGCGCCGTCAACTGGGGGGATGTCGGTATAGCTGGTGCCTGTAAGGTTCATGTCAACTATTTCTGTTGGTATTGTGTCACAGGGGGCGCTCCCGCGATACACCCTGTAGCTCTCCGCCTTAGACACTGCCCCCCATGAGAGCCTCACCTCACCAGCCGGCCACGAGACTGCCGCCAGGTTACCAGGCGCCTCTGTTGCTTCAGGCGTGGCAGTATTATATATCTCAAGGCTTCCTCCGGCAGTTATGATTGTACCCACATTACCAAGCCTGTCCTCTGCAGACAAGGCAAACTGACCGAGGCCGCTGCCCATATCAGGATTGAGAGGGAGCGTGCCGGACCAACTGCTGCCGGAACCAATCATTGCAATGTTTACCGGACTGCCTGCAGGAGGGGTAAATATAAGTTCAGGAATCGTATTCACCCTTACAGATTCATTCAATGACAGCGTCACGGCAACATTGACATTATTCAACACCTGTACCGGCTCAACAGGGCTTGTTGAAACAGGGCCTGACGGCCCCCTCGTATCTATAACAAGTTGCAGACCCGAAGGTGAACCTGAGAAGGCATTCCCTGCCTGATCCCTTGCAGAGGCAAACACAGATGCTGTTCCTGATGGTGTGGCTCCTGTCACATTAAGACTACCGGTATAGGTCAGTTCATCCACACGTGTCAGGCCGACCGTAATCGGGGAACCTGCACCTGCAGGTGTTATCGTAAGACCCGGGGCAGTCACCAGCGCCTCATTGGATATCACAGTCAAGGCAAGCAACCCAGCCCCAACAGGCGGAACGCTTCCGTAACTGACGGCCAATGTCGGTGCAGTACTGTCATAGGTTACTGAGATAATATTGGAAAGCTGGCTGGTATTGCCCGCATCATCCACGCCTGTAAGGGCATAGAACCATGTCCCGTCCGCAAGGCTTCTGTCTCTGTATAACATTGTCGTCACGTTGTTTGCTGCCAGAGTCGCCTGTGAGGCATCAGTAAAGGCTGAGGCACGGCGGTAGACCCTGAATTTTGACGGATGCTCGCCGTTATCTGCAAACTTCCATGCAAGGTCAACCCCATTGCCCGGTATGGCTGTTGCTGACAGGAGGACAGGAGCTGCCGGCGCCCCGGAATCAAGCACGACGGTTACAACATTGGAGTTAGTGCTGACACCAACGCTGTCAGATGCCGTGGCAACAAATTTAGAGGCGCCTTCCTGAAGCGCAATATTTGTAATCTCAAAGAGACTATTACTGCCTGCAACAGGCGTCCCGACAACAAACCCGTTTCTCCTCACCGTTACAGGTATAAATGGTTCAGCCGTACCACGAACCGTCACAGGACCTGTAGTCACGATAAGCCCATTCGCCGGTGCAGTGATAACCGGCGCCGGTGGAGGTACAAGGTTTACGGTCACATTCTTTTCCACTGTTGTCACATGCCCGGCCAGGTCACGGACCAGTAGCTTCACCCTGTGAATCCCATCTGTCAGCGTCCTTACATCCCACAGATGTGTAAATGCAGTCCCTGTACTGCTTGATATAAGGATGTCGTCTGCATAGAACCTGATTACATCAACACCAAGCACTGCAGTGGCCCCGGCAGTCACTGTTAACGGACGCCCGATAACCTGTCCTTCTGCAAGGCTGAATATATTTATCACCGGCCCCTCTGTAACGTAAGTCACAGGGATAGAAACCGGCGTTGAGACAGTCCCTGTCGGACTCTTCAACTGGGCAAAGATTGTCTTGTCACCTCCGGTTTCAGAAAGGGTAAAGATGGCATTTGGAGAGAACAGATCAAAGAAGACACCTGTAAAAGCAGAGTCCTCACTAAGCCGCATCTCTTCAGCGTTGCGGCCTGCCAGGATCAATGAAACATCGCGTACACCCACACGCGTCTCTCCGCTTGCAGTCGCCATTGCCGGCGTCAGGACAGGCTCAAATGTCAGGAATGGGGCAAAAGTGACACTGCCGGTAATCCTGCTTCCAATAATCGCTGAATCTGCGGAGCCCCACCAGTTTCCAACGGCATTTATCGTCTGACTGTTATCAGAAGATGCGTTTATTGTATTATTCTTGATCACTGAATTCGTGATCGTAAGCCCGGCCCCTGTCTCAACCAGGATACCTATATCGTTATAGCGCAATAAGGCATCCGAGGTATTCAGGAAAGCACCGCTGCTTAGATGCAGCCCGGCGCCGTTGTTGTTCAGCGCGGTGAATGCATCCACAGTCGGGGCGCTGCTATTGAGACGGAGTCCGTAACCATACTTTATAAAGACATGCCTCAGCAGAGATCCTGTGTCACCACCGGAAAGGGTGATGCCATTCCAATCCCCTGGATTTGGCGTCCCAGCCGGAATGTCATTATCAGAGGTCAGGGTAATGGGCTTAAGTGCCGTGCCGTCGGCAACCAGTTTCCCTGCCTCAACCGTAATCCCGGCGCCGTCTGCAAAGCGGAGGGTCGTACCCTGCGCAATTGTCACAACGGCATTGTTCTTTATAACCATCGTCTGGCTGATCATGACCTCTTTCAGCACGCCGCCGCCGATTGTCATGTCAGAGGTAATATCGCCCGCATAAGGATCAGACCAGGAGATTGTAGTCACCGCATCATTAAACTCATTGGCGCTGTTAAAGCCGACAACGGCAAAGTAGTATGTCCTGGCCCGGTCAAGCCCGGATACCGTATATTGCGACACCGATGAATCAAGCGTCGCTAATGGCGTAAGGCCTGTAACAGTAGTAAAGTCCGTCTCCGCCATATAGACCCTGAATCCTGAGAATCCACACAGGGTACCTGTGTTATAACCGGTCCATGACAGCACCGACTGATCCGGATCAGCTCCGGAACCAACCGCAATCGCGACCGGCGGCGGCACCGGACGATTAATAGTGATTGGGTGTGAAACCACTGCCGGAATAAAGTTACCAACTGCATCCATGGCTGTAACAGCAACGTGGTAATCTGTGCCGGGGCTTAGCTGGCTGACCACGAAGCTCCGTGCAGAAGGGGCAATGAGGTCCGTAAAACTGAGCCCTGTAACCGTAGTAAAGCTCCCGGCAGTAGAGCGGTAGAGCTTGAATCCAGCCAGATCAAAGGGTGCAGAATAACCAACCCATGACAATGTCGCGGAACTGCATCCCACAGATGTTACTGATACATTCGGGTTGTTCGGCGGGGTCGCATCCAGTATGAAACTGAATATATTTACTGCCGGCAGCATGGTGTTACCAGCCCAGTCCCTTGCGCCGGACACGCTAAGGCTGATTATGCCGTCCATTCCCTGAGATAGTACGATATCAGGCGTTGAATATGTATCGTTTGGATAGAGGGTCGTCATCCATGTACCGCCGGCCGGTATAACCGGATTGATGCCGCCTGTACTGGTCAGGAGTGCCAGCGGTTCTGCGGTAGTATCCATGGAAGAATTGAATTGAATCGTCAGACGGTAATTGTTTGTAGCGCTTACCGGACTTATGTAGAATGCTTTTACCTTTGAAACCTTGGGAGCTATGACGTCAACCAGGTTTAAGACTCCGGTATTGCCTACGGGATTACCGGCCTTGTCAGTAACAAGGTCTGTCGGATCAACAACCTCAGTTCCTGTTATAGTGAAACCTGATGTTATCTCAACGGATGCCTCTGTCAGGTCGTTATTCCATACAATGCGGTTTATATTGCCGTACTTCCTGCCTGCAGGCGGAAGGTTGACGTTTGCCTCGACTGTGTTATCAGACAGGGCAGACGTCTTCATTGGCTCATTGAACCTGAAGAAGTACCGGTCACCTGTGGTCACAGTGCCGCTGCCATCAGCATCATCAAAGACGATATTCACCAATACCGGCGGCGTGCTGTCCTTGCCCGAAAGGAAATGAGAACCCGTCACTGTATTTCCTGCGACATCGGTTACGAACACAGCCGGGACTATCAGCTCATCACCATGGATGGTGAATCCCGCTGTAACCGTAACAGTTAACTCTCTTCTGTCAGAACTCCAGTTTATGGTATTAACATCACCATAACGGAAACCGCCTGAAGGCCTGAGATAGACGTTTGCATTCTGTGTGCCGTCCTGAATTACAGAGGTCTTCATGGCCTCGCTAAACAGGAAGACATACTTATCACCAAGGCTCAGACTCCCGCTTGCATCCTGATCTATCCAGTTCAGGCTCATGAATTTAGGTGCAATGGTATCAGTTGTATTGAGACTCTGAGTACCAACAGATGGGTTCCCAAAGAGGTCTTTAAGACCGTTTGGTGTTATAAGCTCTGTGCCGGTTACTGTAAAGCCATCCGTGAGCGTCACGATGGCTGTCCTGCCATCGGCACTCCATCTGGATTGATTCACCGTTCCATAAACGCGGTCGCCTGAAGAAACCAGCCGGACATTCGCACCAGCATCAGCACTACCATCAACAAGGAGGGATGTGTCCATCTCTTCAGAGAAATGGAAATAGAAGTCATCACCAGTGGTAAGAGTACCGCTGCCATCACTGTCATTGTATTCCACTGCCTCAAAACGGGGCGGGCTTAACTCAATGATATCCTCCATCAACCATGCCTCTGTCACTGCTGCACGCAGGGTTGTAGTTGGGTTATCATGAACAAACTCCAGCGTGATGTTCCCGGTGGCATAGTAGGATGATGGTATAGAGAATTCATACTGCACCGGAGCTGCTGTCGGCATTTTCATGGAGCCATGTACAGGGTTGCCATTCCCGTCTGTCAGGCTCTGTACACTGACCTCACCTGCATCGCCGTAGAAATAACTGGTACGGAGCTTATAGCGCTTGCTGCTATTAAGTCCTGTGTAGTCAAGTATGACAACATTGCTGTCCCAGGCCATGGTACGGTCAGGTCTCAGGGTTGTGGGGTCCCACATGTCAGACAAAGTCCCCTGGGTCAGGGCAGGGATTGTCATGGATCCACCGGTCGAGCCTGCGCCTGCACTGAAATTACGGTAAGAGAACTCTGTTGCAACTGTAGTCTGGAAGGGGGAATAAGCCACATTATTACTGACCCTGTCCCCCTTGCCTGTAGTATTTGTACTTGAATGATACGGCCCGCTACCGTCGGGATCTCCCCACCAGTTCTGCGTGGCATCTATCATGTTTGCTGTCCCGTTAAGCAGGCCGTATCCACGGTTCATAAAGATCTGGTTATTCGTCACAGTTGGGTTAGAACTGTTGATGACTTCAATGCCATCTGAGAGGTTGGTCGAGATACTGTTAAAGGTGATAGCAGGATATGAGCCTTGCTCTACACGAATGCCATCGCCGCTATTACCCCAGATCGTGTTACCTGTAATCGCCGGAGAGGCGGAATAGATCCGGATGCCGTTGGTCGAGCTGTTCGATATCTCATTGTTTTCTGCAGGGACATTGGCCTGATAAAAATAGAGCGCACCGCTCCCGTTACCCCCGGCATATCTTATCCTGACATTATTCACCCTCGAAGAAGCCTCAAAGAATGAATCATTAAAGGTGACCCCGCGCCAGTCACCATTTAGAGGTATAGTATTGCCGCCATCACTATTTGTATCACCACCATAGATATCATCCCTGTATGAAGTGAATACAATCTTTTCAGCGGTCGTGCCATTCGCAATCATGGCCCCGTCCACAACTATCCCGGTATTGGATGCAAACTTGACTACTACGCCGGGGTCAATCGTAAGGAATTTGAAAGCGGGAACCGTAATGTCGCCGCTGTCCAACAGATAGGTATTGATTTCATTCGGGCTCCCTTTATCCCAGACCCTCAGGTGTTTATCTGTCTGGATATTGTTTCCCCTGATCCCGATATAATTCCGCGTATTGGGCGTAAGTACATTCGTCTCATCCGGCAGGGAACTGGCAGGGATGAAAAGCGAAGTCATGTTCCCTGTAATAGTGTTCCCGGATATCGCAGG
Organism: Nitrospirota bacterium; assembly: GCA_020851375.1. Classification (NCBI taxonomy): domain Bacteria; kingdom Pseudomonadati; phylum Nitrospirota; species Nitrospirota bacterium. The sequence goes on from JADZCV010000023.1 coordinate 80,887, forward strand.
CGCGGCGACAGCGCCGGTATAATAAATCCCCCAGTTCGTGTTGCCGGTAATCGTGTTCCCGTCAATCGCCGGCGCAACGCCACCACCCGCATTCACATATATACCGTTACTATTCCCCGTAATCGTGTTGTTGC
>JADZCV010000024.1 GCA_020851375.1 Nitrospirota bacterium
ATCTTTCCTATGCTTCCTGTCTCAATATGTTGCATATCCCCCTTCACACACCACAAGCGAAATCTCCATTGACAGCAAAATCTTATCCAGCTACTATATCCTCAGAAATCCAAATTCCTATGTAATCCGTCAGCTGGTCCTTTGAAATAAATGCAGGAGGCCTCCTGCTCTGGACGACCAGCGGCTTAATAGGCTTGCTGGTATCCAGTAAGAACCATAGAGTCCCTGCGCCACCGCCATAATTACTGACGGATGCACCTGCTACAGGGTGATCCGTATCAAAGAAATACTGCCCGTCATAGCAAAGCTGGGAGATGCCAGCCTTTAATAGCTGGAATATAAGGTAGTCGGGATGAAGCTTTGCGTTTGCTGCCAGTCCCTGGATGATAGGACGATAGACACCAATCTGGTCATCCTCAATGTCATTTCGATCCACCTCGATAGTCCCTTCAAAATCCTTATTCTTGATATTGTACTCAAATGCCGTGAGGTTTTTTACCTGCCGATCACCGATCCATTCGCGAAGCATAGGAAATACCCCAAGCCACTTATAATCCACGCTGGCGCCTGTACTGGGTACCTCCATCGCAACCCGTTCCCGATATGTCTTCGTACTCTCCAGAGCTTCATTAAAGATCGTGTTAAAGCTTTTATATATGGCCAATATGGCCTGTTGATTTACTATCATTTTTTTTAGTCCTCCTTGTTAATGTTACTTGCTTAGATAAACTTGACCCATACCCCGTCTGTATCCACATCAAAGACCTTGCCTGCTACGCTTCTTGTTCCGCTGCCATTGGTCTTTGCCACAGTCTGATCATCCACAATGTAGCAGTCATTACCAATGTCTGCCCTGGTTATAGCATCTCCGGCAGCGCTGTTTCCAAACCTGAAGACACCTTTTCTGATGGTAACGTTCTTATCCCCTGCGGCGCCTGCTGAGTTGTCCACGTATTCGTCTACCCGTCCGACTCCTAAGAGTGTTGTAGCCGTTGCCCCGGGCGTGGCATTTCCTGAACTGTCTCTTGCTCCCAGTGACCCAGCGAGCATCTTCTTTGCCGCTGCCACCGGTAGAGAGACCGTCTCCCCGTCTCTCCTTGGGGTATTTCTGTCTGCAGTTAATGCTGCCATAAGTTATTCCTCCTTTTGTTCGTTTATACCTTCTGTAAAGACTGTAGATAACCTTACTTACCCTGTCACGGTGTTATATTTCTTGAACGCGTCATCCTTGACCCCAAGCTGCTTGTTGATCATCAACTGAGTGTCATCAATGCCTGCATCCTTCCCGGTCTGCCTGTCCCCACCGTTACCGCCTACAGGAACAACAACCGGGGACTTGGAAATAAACACCTTGAATCCTTCAGCATCCCTTTCTGCATAACCTTCAGCCCATTCTCTTTGAGCCGGGATGATCTTGCCCTGGGAAAGTGCCAATGTGACCAGTTCATTTCTCTCACGCTCGGCAAGCTTCTTCTTTAAGGTCTGAAACTCCTGCATCGAAACGACATTGCCCGGCTGTTTTAATGCAAGAATAGTCCCGATAACCTCTGACTTTCCGGCACCTTCTTTAAGTCCAAGGGCCTCTGTAACCTCCTTTGCGGCCACTACTTCTGAACCTGAAGAGGACTCTTTCATAAGATCTTCAATGGCCTTTGTGACATCCTCCTCTGTGGCCCCCTGTGCAAGGCCCAGCATTGCAATCAGTTTTTCTAACGGCATAATAATTCCCTCCCTTGTTAAATCTCCCTGGTCTTGTTGATCAGGAAGTTGTTTGTTTACGAGTGGCTCTAAATTTAATGTCTTGGGTGTATTGGTGAGTGCAATGGAATGAAGCCTTACCATCCTCCCGTCACTTCCCCTCCGAATACCTACCGGTGAAAAGTATCTATACTCCTTGTTCGTTAGGTATTGCTTTGCACGTTCAGTCCAATCAACTATTGCCCACAATCCCTCCTTTCCTTTATTTATTAGTTGTTTCAGCCAGCCGGCAGCAGGGGCCTCACCGCCATAGAGAGTCTGATGTTCGTAGTCCCATACAAGGTCATTCCCCTGTGACTTAAAGGAGGTGATCATCTCATCCATGGCGATCTCATCTACCAGAAACTCCCCGTCGGTTGTCTTCACCATGCCATATGGAAACAGTTGAACCTCGGCCGGGGCGGTCGAGAGGTCGGCTGCCAATACTGCCACAACCCTTTCATCCTTTTTCTTCATACTCTCCCCCTCTTGTAATATGAGACAAAATCCGCTATATTAAAGTTGTGAGGTATCGGTTGGGCCGCAGCCCCTGTAACCGGTACCTGACGCCCCCTCTGCCCGGAGAGGAGAGGTCCTTAATTCCTTTTCCATATCAACTTTCCAACCCGTTGCTTATTCAAATATCCAAAATTATCCACCGGGATAAAGGTCCATGCCTCCATCTTTCCCCCAACAACATTTGTAACTACAAGCATGCCCTTCTTATCTCCGGTCTCTATTGCCTTAATAACCCTTTGTCTTAATACCACCTGGCCGGTGCCCTTATGTTTCTCAAATGACATCCATACTTCGAACGGATCAGTCAAAGTCTCGGGGAGAAACGGTATGTACGGCGCCCTGGCAACATCTATATGCCCTGCCAGGGTATCTGCATTTACATATATGTCATATCTAAAATCCCCGGACGAAAAGGAATATGCCTTCTCATGACCGCCAATAACACCTCTCAACGCCTGTCTCATCCCTGCCTCACTCTTCTCTATCGTCCTGTCTACCGATGCCACAGGGCTATCAACCGGAATCCTCTCCTTGCGACCATAGCTTTCATGGTCTCCAGGGGTCAGCCGTTCATAAACCTTCTCCCCTTGAGCCTTCCAGGCTGCCATCACTTCCTCTGACACCTTCTCCCCCCAGGCAGCTTTTCCAACGTTATAATCCCAGCCGGGATCAATCCCATTAGGTACCTGATGTATTTCTCCGGTGCGTGAGTCTGTCCATTCATATGTGCCATCATCAGGGGCGGAATTAACACCCTTGCCGAGTCGTCTCAGGTCATGCTCTCCAAGTGCCCGCACACTGCACCGGCAACCCCAGCCGTTCGGAGGATAGTGAGTATTCCACCACGGGTCATCAGCGGGCAAAACCAAATTATCCCATGCCCTGTGCTCCGGCCTTGTACGGCTATCATTGACTGCGTCATACATCCAGTAGGGTCTGGCTTTAAGCACGTCCGGGTCAGTCATCTGCTTATGTCTTCCCGCCATGTACGCAGTACTCATATTGGTGTCAAATATCACCCCGGCCCTCCAGCTCCGGCCTCCTTTATATGCCCAGCCGTGTCGTTCCACTATCTGATCAAATTCCTTCTCAAAGTCCTGCTTGGTGATTCCGTCAGTCAGCCCCTTTCCGACTGCATTAAAAAGGTCTGTTAGCTATGATATTTTATTGTAATACAATAAACTGTTACGTCCCACCAATTCGGTACCTATTTTAGGGGTGTCATTCCCACATAATCGGTACCAGTTTTAGTGGGCCTATTCCCACCAAAACGGTACCAGTATAAAGGCATCTATTCCCATGTTAACGAGACCACCTGTTAATCTGTTATGATCTCTTTCTTTTAACCTTATTGATCCTGACATTCCGGGGACACCGTACTTAATTATGAATTAGGATTAGACTTAGAATTAAGTATGATGTCCCCGGAACTGGATGTTGCCGACACTTTCGCAAGGCGTCGATATCGAGTATGGATTTGTACCAGCTTCAGATCAGCAGGAACGGTCAGGAGTGGATTAGCCCTAAGAAGAATCAGGTAGTCAAAGTCCCGCCGTCCATCTACAAGTAATATTTGCTATTATGATACTGTATATAGTACCATTACAATATGAGTAATCCTGATATTATTCTTGACACCAATGTATTGCATGCCGGCCTTTATTCATCCAGAGGAGCATCGTATCAAATTCTTAAGCTCATTGAAACAAACGATCTCAGGATAATTTTATCAACTCCATTATTATTTGAGTATGAAGACATTTTAAAGAGAAACAAGAGAAGACTAAAATTGACAGACGGAGATATTGATAAGATCCTCGATAATTTGTGTGACTTAAGCCATCATCAGAATATATATTATTTATGGCGGCCTTATCTATCAGATCCAAA